>CADASG010000048.1 GCA_902790475.1 uncultured Ruminococcus sp.
TCGTCAATCAGCGCGGTCATCAACATTTTTCCCGTGCTGCTTTTTACGTAAGCGGTGCGCTTCTTTTTTTGACCGCCGAAATTACGCTGAATGATCCCGTTTCTATTATACTCAAACGGCACGCCGAGACGCTCGAATTTTTTTACAATTGACGGTGCGGCTTCGCAAAGCCCTTTTACAGAGTTCGGGTCGGAAAGAAAAACGCCTCCGCGCATGGTATCCTCATAATGATATTTGATTTTATCGCTCTCGCCCATCGTGTTCAGGCAGGCGTTGATGCCGCCCTCTGCCATTACCGACTGAGCGCGCTCCGATTGCTGGGCAGATATTAAGTTCGACTTGATCCCGTGCTCGGCAAGCGTCAACGCCGCCGACAATCCGGCAAGTCCCGCGCCGATGATATTTATGCTCATAACTGCCACCTGATATAGTAAATGATAAAGCCGATCGTCATAAACAGCAAAACGGCTGATATAAAGAACAGAATATCGCCCGCCTTCGGTCTAAGCCTTTTTACGCCGAAGGTAATGAGCATCGGTTTTACATTAGTGATAATGTGCACCGCAATGCTTAAAATAAACAAGATCTGCGTAACAAGCCTGAATAGATCAAACGGGACAAGGCGGAACACGCCGCCCTCGGTATATCCGAACGCTGTGAGGTGAAAAGCTACCAAAGCGAGAATCAAAAGTCCGCTGATCCTTCTTGACCAAAACAGGCGGTTTTTAGTAAAATAAGGCGCTTTTGTTTTGATTGCGGTGCGGACAGATCGCACGCTGAGTCCGACGCTGATAACCGCGTGGACCGCAATCAGCGCAAGCATTGTGTATGACAGCCACTTTACTATTATCGGAGCGATATTCATCATATTAAGAGCGCCGAAAACACCGTGAACGACAAACATCACAAGCACGACAGCGGCGATGATCCCGTTTATTTTCCTCATAAAAAACCTCTACAGTTTTATTGTTAAAATTTTTTCTATATCATACAGCGTTTGCGCGCTGTAGCTTTCTGCGGCGGCTTCGCTCATAATAATCACGTCAAAGCGACCGAGCTCCGCCTTTGAAAGCAGCATTACGCCTGCCTCCTGCTCAATTTTCATCTGATTCTCAGGCAAACGCGCCTGATATTTAAAAGCGGCGTCAAGCCCCTGTGAATCAAACTGAGCCACCTTGCAGGTGATATCCTCCATGATCAGCGGAACATCATCGGAGAATGAGAAAAACTTCTTCCAATCCTCTGTTGTTCCGGATTGATCATGCGGTTCGCGGTTGATAAAAACCATGTATTTTCCGCTCATATCCTCAGCAGAAACCGTCTGAGATGTCGCTGAAGAAACCGCGTCCGGAGAATCACTGCTCCAATTGATATATCCGCCCGCAGTCAAAACTCCGATGACTGTCGCGCCGAATACAGCGACAGATAACAGCCTGAGCAGATTACGCAATACTGTTTTCATAAATAACCTCATATCAAACAGCGGCCGGTATACTCCGACCGCCTTTATTGTAGTATTATTCCGCCGCCTTGTCAAGCGCGTCGAATACCGCGTCAGTAAATTGATTGTATGAATACGTCGCGCCCGAAATAGAATCAACATCCTCGGGATTGATTTTGTTGACGATATTTTTGGCGTACTCCTCACTGCCCTTGATTGCATTTTGCGCCTTGTTGTAGTAATCCTGATTTTTTATTTCGCCGTCTACCATACCGTAATCCTCGCCCTTAAGGGTTCCGTCTTCCTCATAGGTTTTGAACTCGCATGCAGTGATGACATTATCCTTTATCGTGATCGTTACTTCGCCGTAGCCGTTGCCGTTGCCTTCCTCGTCACCTGAAATAACGGCGCTCTTGCCGGTGTAGGTTCCGTCCTTATAGGTTCGGTTGGAATTGCCGCAGCCCGCGAAAGCTGACGCAATCAAAACAGCGCTCAATAAAATCGCAAATACTTTTTTCATTTATTTCACCCTCTTTATTCCTCAAAACCTTCGTTTTTGATTTCATTCACAAGCCTGCCGTGTTCAAGTACAACGGTACGCTGCGCTACCTCCGCTACCTCCGGATCGTGGGTGACAACGATCAGCGTCGTTCCCTGACGGTGAAGCTGCTTGAAAATATCGATTACAATATTTTCATTAGCTTCATCAAGATTTCCTGTCGGTTCGTCGGCAAGGATGATCTCGGGATGGTTAATAAGCGCACGGGCAATACAAACACGCTGCTGTTCTCCGCCCGAAAGCTGGCTCGGCAGATGCTTGGCGCGATCCTTTAATCCGACCCGCTCCAACGCCTCCAGCGCCTCTTTTTCATCGGGCATACTGTGGTAATACTGCGACACCATCACATTTTCAACGGCGGTGAGATAGTTCACCAAATGGAACTGCTGAAAAATCAGACCGATTTTGTCTCGCCGGATCTCCGTCAGCTTTTTGCCGCTCTCCTTGGCAATATCAACGCCGTCGAGAATCACCTCGCCGAGAGAGGGCTTATCCATACAGCCGATAATATTCATCATAGTAGATTTACCCGAGCCGGACGGTCCCATGATAGCGAGCCACTCACCGTTTTCTACGGTAAGATTGACGTTATCCAGCGCCTTTAGCGGACCGTAAATTTTTGATACGTTTTTTATTTCAAGTAAACTCATTATCATTCTCCTTTTAAGACCAGTGCCGGGTCAACATCGGTCGCACTTCTTACGGGAAGCAGGCAGGACAGACCCGTTACCAGAACGGACACTATTATTGTTATCGGAATCAGCACCCAATGGAACTGAATAGAGCTGTTAAATACATTCATGCTGACCGCCTGCGCAAAGATGAATCCGCAAACTGAACCGAGCAGACCGCCGATCGCGCCGAGAAGCAAGCCCTCGCCCATAAATTCAAAAATAATACTTTTGTTTGAGGCGCCCAGAGCCTTGCGTAAGCCAACCTCTTTTCTGCGCTCCGTAACGACCGCCATCATTGTAGTTGCTACGCAAATCATTGTAAGCAGCAGTACGATAACGGTTACAAGCAGCACTAACGCCTGCAGCTTGGAAAGCACGGTATTTTCCGACTGTGTAACACGCTTAACAAGTCTTGCGGATACGCCGTCAACGTTCTTTGTGATAGTATCGGCATACTTTTCCAATTCATCACGGTTAGCCGAAACACTTAATTCGGTCATATCAAATACATCTGTTTTTCCGGTTAACGCTTCCATGTCGGGAACTGAAATAAAAATGTATTTTTCCTCGTTTCCGCCTGTGTCCAAAATACCCGCAACGGTAAAATCACGGCTGTTTTGGTTGCGTTCGCCCTTATTTGCCTCGTCAGCCGTTGCGGGTGCTTCATCGAGGTCATAAACGAGCGTGACAGTATCGCCTGCCTTCACTTCAAGCGTCGCGGCGATTTCCTGACCGACAAGCGCCTGCCCCTCTGCTGACGGCCATTCACCGTCAACACGCCAATACGGGCTTGTTTTCTGAGCTTCGTCAAAATCTGTTGACGCCGCCATTAAAGGTCGTTCGTAAACAGTCATATTTTCGTAGCGGTACGGAGCCGCGCCGACAAGCTGACTGTTGTTGATTTTTTTCTTTGCGGAATCTATTTCGCTTTTACTCAGTTTTTTGCCGTTTGAGGAAGTGAATATCATATTTGCGCCGTAGCTGCGGAACTGCTCGCCCATCTGACGCGGCACGTCATAATAAATCGTTACCAAGCCGGATAAAATAGTCGCTCCGACGGCGATCGCGAGCAGAGCCACCAGCATTCTTGACCTTCGTCTTAAAAGTGAGGCGGTGATCATCCGCAAAAACATCGTTTGTTTTTTCATAAGAACTCCCCCTTACCTTCCGTGAAGAACTTCCGCGGGGCGGAGTCTCAGTAACATTCTGATTGCGGGAATGCTGCCCGCAAGGGTAACGATAACGATAAGCACCGCGACGATCGGAATTACCATCGGCTTCATCTCTATGGAGGAGTTGAACACGGTTTGTCCGATGATCTGCGCAAAGCCGTAGCCCATAAAGTATCCGGCGACGCCGCCGACTACAGCGGTGATGATGATTTCCGTCAGCACAATTCCCGAAATACGGTAATCGCGCGCGCCGATAGCCTTTAGCAAGCCGATTTCGTTACTGCGCTCCATTACGCTCGCGGTGACAAGGTTGGAGATTCCGAGCGCCGAACCGAACAGACTGAGGATCGTAATAAGTATCATCAACAATTGCGTTTTGTCGAGAATATTGCCTTCGGATTCGGCAACCTGACGAACAGGCGAAGCGACGGAATCGGGGATCGCTTCCTGGATTTGATAGCAGATGGAGCTTACATACGCCGTGCAGTACCAAGTTTCATAGTCCGCCGGAGACAGTGAGCCGGGACCCTTTGTAGCGGCTTTTTTGGCAAGCTCGTTGTCGGGCGTTGTCAGCGCACTGACCTCGATGCTGTCAATCAATCCCTTTGTGCCCGAAAGCTCCTGAGCGGTCGCGAGCGTCGTAAAAATTTGTTCGTCCTCGTCGCCGCCCGAATCAAAAACGCCGACAACCGAAAGCGTTTTTTCACCATCAGAGGTTTTAACATGAAGGCTATCGCCCGAGGATATGCCGAGCCGTTCGGCAAGAACCGTGCCGACCATCGCGCCTCCGTTTGCAGTGCCTTCCTTCTGCTCGTCAAGCCACTGACCGTTTTTGACATCCCACCAAGACCGCAGGCTGTGAATACCGGCGTCAAGCTCCTCGCCCGTATTCAGCGCGAGATGGTGATTAAACCATGTTCCGGTCAATTTGACCTCGGTTTCATCGTCAAGAACAACAGTTGTGTTAACAAACGGCGTAAAATCCAAAATATTGAAGCCCCAAAAAATCGTTTTGATTTTACCGATGTCATCCTCCTTTAAGTGCGCCGCGGCGGTTTCCTCCTGTCCGTCGAGCGCGTACAGGTCGGTGAGCACAGAATTTTCCTTCGGCACTACGGTGATGTTTGCGCCGTATGCCTTTAGCTCCTGGTTCACCTTGTCGCCGACGTCGAGCATAATATTGAGCATTGCCGTCGCCAGTGACGCGCCTAACGCGATCGTTACGGCTATCATGATCATCTTTGATTTTTGCCGGAACAACGCTCCCTTTATCATTCTGAAAAACATAAATTACTCCTGAAATCCAATCACTTAAATTTGCGCTCATGCAGGACCAAGCCTTCGATCGGCACGATTATTTGACCGTCTTTGACCTCATAATCAATAACGATCGGGTTACAGCCGCCTTTGAAGCCTATGGTATTGATGTTCATAACAACGTCGCAGCGCTTGCAAACGATTTGTCCCTCACGCTCAAAATAGCCCGCTTCGCCGCAGATGTCACACGCGTCAAGTCCTACGCCGTAGGAGCTTGAATTGGGCTTTTTGATGACGATAAAACGAATTTCCACATTCTTGTCAGTCGTGTAAGCGAAGCGGTGAAGATGTCCGTCGTCAACCTGAGAAAAATCAACATACATATTTTTTTCGTCCATATCACAGACTTCCACAGGTGCCTCCACGGGCTTTTTGTTGTTGACGGCGTGAACGATTGTGAGATTGACACAGGCAAGCATAACGCAAGCCAGAACGACTGCCGACCAGCGGCGTCGATTTCGCATAGCGGCTCTGATTTTACGTTTTTGGGCGGCGTTACTGTATTCCTCGCGGATTTTCAAATTGCGTATAAATAAAGCGATTGCGGCAATCAAAGCGCATGCCATTACACCGTAAATAAACAGCTCCTTGTTATTATTGACAAACTGTAAAATCGGGAACAGAAAACTAAACAGAGCCTTGTCACGGGTTTGGCGAACGATTTGCAATTGCAGCATCAATTGAATAAGCCTGCCAAGCACGCTGAACGCTGTAATAAAAGTCGCAAGATCGATCAGTATGACCGAGAGCGCGTTTGAAAGCGGCTTGAATATCTTAAATGCCGCGATACAGGCAATTAAATCAAGCAAAAAGCCGAGAATAACGCCTATGAGTCTATATAAGAAATCGGTAGAGAATACTGAGTTGCCCTGTAAGTCAAAGTTAAACGGATAAGCTAAAACGTCAGGCAAAGAATAAACCACTGCGGCAATCATTACTGTGACCGCCGCCGCAGTCACAAGGAAACGCGTAACAGGACGGACTTTTTTGACCGCAAACCAAACAATCATCGAAAGGATCAGAACAGCGGAGGCGATTACCAAAACTATCAACAGAACATATGTAAAGCCATTCCAGAAAGGCAGCTTCAAATCGCGGTTTGTATTCTTTTGTATTGCTACAAAAATCGAGGCTGCAATCGCCAAGCCGCCACCCGCAAGGAAAGCAATACGGCAGCTCTTGCCGAGCTTAAATTTAATAAACGCATACAGCATACCGACAAGGATCGCGGGGATCATCAAATCGACGGTCAGTTGTTCAAAATATTTCAGCATAGAAACATCCTTAAAATATATTTCTCTTTTTGAGAGTTTAATTCTTACATGGAATAAAAGCTAAACTCTCAAAAAGAGCTTTTGGCAGCCCCCGAAAACCGGGAGCTGCCTTAGAAAAGTGATTGGTGATTAAACCTTAACGGGGCCTGTATACTCCCAAGTCTTAGTAACAGAGAGGGGCTCGCCGTTCTTGAAGTAATCGTCAAAGGTTCCTCCGGGTCCGGTAAGCGCGTCGGAGTGAATGAGGTAATCGTTGTCAGCGGGGCTGTGGATAGTGATTGTTAGCTCGTATGTACCCGCGTCGGGAAGCTTAATGTTCGCTCCGTAGTGCGGACCGTCGGAAGCCGCCATTTCCATGAAGGTGCCTTCTGCCTTAGTTTCGCTGCCTGCTGTTACCTTGTAGTCAACGGTGAGGTAAGGAACCCATGAGCCCTTTTCATAACCAAGCGTGTTTTCAAGAGCAGATATGTCAGCCTCAAGGTGGATATCGTAATCCTCAGCCTTCTGCTCCTTGATGGTAGCGCCTGCCGTCATGGGAACTGCTTGGAAGAATACGGCGGAAACATTCATAAAGCCTACCTGTTCGTCCTCGAAAATCGGATATTCGGTGAAGCCCGCGTCATCAGCGCCGTCATCGGCTGCGTCAGCCTTTGTTTCTTCAGCCTTGCTCTCCTCTGTTTTGGAAGACTCGGTCTTTGATGATTCCGTTGCAGAAGAGCTGCTGTTGCCGCAGCCCGAAAGAGCAGCTGTTGCCGTTACCGCCATTGCCGCGGCACAGATGATTGCTAAAATCTTTTTCATGTTGATTTCTCCTTTGAAATTTTTATTATTTGAACATATACCCTCATTGAGTATTGATTCACTTGGTTATTATGCAGCTTGTTTTTTTAACTCTGCTTTAAGCTTTTTATTGGCGAGATGCTGCTTGATAAACAGCCATACCGTTATGCAGAGCAGGATAAACTGCGGTACGATCGTTTCGGTATGCGGATAGATACCGAAGATATCGAGGAAGTCGTTTGTCGGGATTTGCTCGACAAGCGGCGTTATTCCCTGAATTCTGAGAACAAGCTCAAAGCTGCCCTCCATAAGCTCCTTGATACCCGCTCCAAGGAAGGAGATAGCCATAATCGCCATCAGAATACTTGTTGCAAGGAAAAACGGTTTGAGCGGAAGCTTTACGGAGAAGAAGCGGATCGCCACGAAAATCGCTACAAGCGCGACCGCCGCAACAAGTACGCCGAGCCAAAGCCAGCCAACGCCGTCGCCCTCCTGAGCGTCTGTTATGATCTGCTGATAGAAAAGGATAACCTCGGCACCCTCACGGAACACCGCGAGAAAAGCGGTAAAGCCGAGCGCTATCATACTTCCTCTTGAAACAGAGCTTTCAACCTTTTTGTCAAGGTAGCCCTGCCACGCCTCGGATTCGGATTTTGAGAGCATCCAGTTGCTGACGTAGAAAAGAACCGCTACGGCGATCAAAGCCGTGATACCCTCGATCAATTCCTGATTAGCGCCGCCGTTTGTGGCGTTAGCGGTCTTGATCGTATTGAGAAGCATTGCCGCTCCGAAGCTAAGCGCAATAGCAAACAAGGAACCGATGTAAACCGCGCGAACCTGTTTTTTATTACCGGATTTGATCAGGTAGGCAATAATACCGCCGATAACGAGAATCGCTTCTATTCCCTCGCGGAGCAGAATCACAAAAGCCTGAGCGAATACCGCTCCGGCGCTGCCGGCGCCGCCAACATTGCTTGTAACCTTATCCTCGGCGAGCACATTGCCCGTAAGCTTGGTATAGTTCTCGGCGAAAGCCTTGTCCTCTCTGTACTTTTGTACAAACGCATCACTGACGTCGCTGAGAATCGGAGCGTCTGTGTAAAGGTCTTTCATAAGATTATCCGCCGCCTTGTCGTAATCGTCAACGGAATTTGATTTTGCCGCCTGACGCAGGTCGCGGTAATAAAACTCGACCTCGTTTTTTCGCGACCCTGAAATACGCGCCATCGTCTGACGCTCAAAGCCGCACACCTCGTAGTAGCCGTAATACGCGTCCTGCGCGCATTTATACGCCGCGTCGGTATTGCCGTCAACAAGGTTTTGCCGTCCTGCAGCAACCACCTTTTCAATGGCGTACGCTACCTCGTTCATGTTGGTCTTTTGACTGTCAGGAAAATACTCGGGCTGCGCCTCCTTCCACGTTGCGAAGTGCGCCGTTTCTTCCGCAGCGAACGCCTGCAGTGGGAATACCGCTGCAAAAGCGGCGAACACAACCAAAATAATCGCAAAAATCTTTTTGTGTGAATGAGCCTTAGCCGTCACACTTATCGCCTCCCAGTCGTTAGTTAGTTTGCGCTAACTGATTTGCTTGAAAATAAGTCGATATCAACCGACTTTAGTATTATATTGCTCTATTAAGTTAGGCTGATTTAACTGGACGGTTATCACAAGCTAACTTAGGCAGAAAAAAATATGGAAAATTCCGATAGATACTATATCATATAAAAACCCACTTGTCAAGCGGTTTCTCAAAATTTTTCGAGGGAAAGCGCGCCGCTGACTCTCCCCCAAAAATCTAATAACAGGAATCAAATCAAGAAGCTGGCTCAAGTTTTCCGGCATTCATTCTTAGGACAATATTTGCATAGCTCCGCGCTTCACTGTCATGCGTGGCAATTAAAACCGCCGCGCCGCGCTCAGCCTGTTCCCTCAGCAAACAAAGAACCGTTTGCGTGTTTTCGTCGTCAAGGTCGCCAGTCGGCTCGTCGGCAAGTATAATATCGGGAGAGTTCATCAAGGCTCTCGCGATCGCCATCCTCCGCAGCTCGCCGCCGGACAGCTCGTTCGGCATAGCGTCAGCCAGATCGGCAATTCCGACGGTTTTTAAAAGCTCCTTTGCGCGTGAAATCGATCCGTCCTCCTGTTTTCCGTAAATCAGCGAGGGTGAAAGCACGTTTTCAAGCACGGTCAAATTTGTCAGTGCCGTACTTCCCTGTGGGATCATACCGATATGTCGGTTGCGAAACAGTGACAAGGCTTTATCGTCAAGCCGATATAGGTCGTTTTCACCGTATCTTACAACGCCCTCTGACGGCGCCAGCAAACCGCCGAGCATATTGAGCAGCGTCGTTTTGCCGCTGCCGGATTTTCCGAAAATCGCGGTCAGCGTTCCCTGATCAATTGAAATATCTGTTTCGCGGACGGCGTAAAACCAGCTTGCGCCGTCCTTTGTTCTGTTAAATTTTTTGCTGACTTTTTCAGCTGAAAGAAACATCAGTCGTCACCTCTGAGAATAAGTCCCGTATCAATTTTACTGATTTTCACTGCCGACGACGCCGCTGTTACAGCGCCCGCCGCAATGGTCAATACAACCGTTAATGCTCCTGCAATCAGCATTACAGGCACAGGCGGCAGTAAGAACGGCAAACCGATCATGTTCTCGATTGCCGGTGTAAACAGCGCTGTGATCAGCACTGTCATGCCCGCTCCCAATAGGCTTCCCAAGAAGCCGTACAGCGCGGCTTCACGAAAAACAAGCCCGGCAAGCTTTACCCTTGACGCACCGAGTACTCGCAAAACGGCAAATTCTTTTTTCCGCTCATTGATATTCATGGTAAACACGATCGCCAGAATAACAGCCGATAAAATCCAGACAACCACCATTAATAGACTGATCGTTGCCGATACGCCCGACAAGCTTTCCGAAACGCCGGAAATCATATTCTGCGTGCGAATAGCCTTTACCTGGCGGACGTGCAGATTGATGTCTCCGGCGACTTCGTCGATATCGTAGCCGTCGGCGACCTTGATCAGTACCGAAGAAACAACGTTGTCGGGATCGATTGTTTTTTCCTGGTTAGGATTTTTCTCATTGTGCGCCCTGATAAGCTCCTTCATGGTATCGATATCAACATACAGAGCACTGTCAAGCTCGGTACCCGTTTTATCAAGCACCGCCTGAACATGCAGCGTCTTTCCGTAAATTTCAACGGTCATATCCGTATTTGGCGTAACATCGCTGCCGACAACCGCGTCGTAAAGCCCCAGTTTGTCTGAATAGCTTTTTTCTACCCACGGCTGAATGGAAAAATCCGTAGCCGGGTCAAAGCCGATTATCTGCAAACGGCTTGAACAGCAGGAAGCCTTTGCCGAAGCAAGATAAAACTGCGCGGTTATCTTGTCAATGCCTTCTATCTCGGTCTTGATTTCTTCATAGTATTTGGAATCCATATAAAACTGCCCGGGCTTGCCCTGAATAATCACCGAGTCATAGCTTACCTGCGAGGTCGCTGCGTAGGGTGTGACGATAATATCCGCGCCCAACCGCGCCGAAAGACTGTTGATTCCGTTTGACAGACTCATTACCATTACTGTTCCGCCAAAAGCAGAAAGTGCCAAAAAAGCCGATATAAAAATCAGCGCAAGGCTTCTTGCCGGCTTTCTGACAAGGTTTTTAATAGGCAAAGAATTAATTGAGCGCATGTTATTTCTCTTTTCTTCTTATATTCAGGATAAGACCTGTAACCGCCGCAACAAACGCAGCGGAGGCAAAAAGCAGCGCAACCGGCTGTGTGACAGTGCGGCAGTGCATATCGGGCATCATGCAGAGCGAAATCAAGGTTCCCGGTACAAGTGCTATAATGATTGAGGTCAGGCAGGCGGCTAAGTCAAGCCCTGCCCTGAACATTCTGTTGGGAACGATAACCGCCGCCAACGCTTCGGCTGAAATCAACGCGCCGAGAGACGTAATGATCACCTGTGCCCAGTGACAATTCATAAAGCTGCCGTCCTCTTTTGCGCCGCACGCGCTGAAAAATGTCAGCGAACCAATTATAATAGCCAATCCTATTACGAGCAAAATAATCTCCGCCATTCCTGTTTTTAATCTTTTCATATTTACCTCCGCGTTTCATTTAGTTAGCTAACACTAACTTGCTGTCAAAAAATAAAAACTCATTCCTCCGCACGAAAAGGCGCCTTACGGATAAAAGTAAGATAGCTTTTTAATGCAGTAAATGCCTGTATGCTGTCGTCACTAAGGTAATGCTCAATACTGGAAGCGTCCTCTTCAGCAACGTACTTATCCACGCCCAGCTCAACTAAAAACGAGTAAATGATTTGGTAACGTTCCATAATCCGCTCCGCTGTTTTTTGCCCTTTTTCAGTAAGCTCAATTGTTTTATCTTCTAAAACCACAATAAATCCTTCATCCACAAGCTCTCTGATTGTCGCAGATACCGTCGGCTTCGTCACACCCAGCTCGCGCGCAATATACGCGCCGCGAACGGGGCCGTTCCGTTTCAACTGATAGATTGTTTTCATATAATTTTCTATTTTTTTATCACGAATCATTGTTCCCCACCCTAAAAAGTTAGCCTATGCTAACCATCCCGTAAACTACAAAGTCAGGCAATAAGCCTGACCTTACCGGGATATTATAACAGCCTAAGTTCTTTTTGTCAAGACAATTTTTTATCCCAGCGCCACGTCCAAAACCATCATTACCGTGAAGCCGAGAGCAAACATAATGACTCCGACGTTGGAATGCTCACCCTGCGACATTTCGGGGATCAGCTCCTCTACTACCACATAAATCATCGCGCCTGCCGCAAAGCTGAGCAAATACGGCATTACGGGAACCATCAGCCCTGAAACCAAAATTGTTATCAATGCGCCGATTGGCTCTACCGCTCCCGACAGTACGCCGCCAAAGAATGAAAACGACTTGCCTTTTCCCTCTGCGTGAAGCGGCATAGAGATGATCGCTCCCTCGGGAACATTTTGTATCGCTATTCCAAGGGCAAGCGCCAGCGCGCCGCCTGCGGATATTTCGGCTGAGCCTGAGATCAAGCCCGCGTATATCACACCTACCGCCATACCCTCGGGGATGTTATGCAGCGTAACCGCAAGCAACAGCATGGTTGTTTTAGCCAGCTTGCTTTTGTGTCCTTCAGCTTTATCGGCGAACATATGAAGGTGCGGTATTGTTTTATCGAGTATCAATAAAAACAGCGTTCCTATCCAGAATCCGACAACTGCGGGTACAAACGCAAATATCCCCATCAAATCGCTCTGTTCTATGGCAGGTATCAGCAGGCTCCAGACGGAAGCCGCTGTCATCACGCCTGCCGCAAAACCCGTCAAGGCGCGCTGAACACTTTGCCCGAGCTGCTTTTTCATAAAGAATACAAACGCCGCGCCTAAGGTTGTTCCGATAAACGGTATCAGGATTCCGAGTATTACAGATATGTTCACACAATCATCTCCGACAGCGCGTTCTTTAGTTTTTCCGCGCTAAGATATAGCTTTTCAAGCTCCTGCCCTTCCAGCTCTGTTATTATCCTTTCTGCGACGCCGTTTTTACATAACTTTGACGGCAAGCTCAATGCGACCCCGTCTATTCCGTACTCTCCTGTCAGCGGAGAACTTACGGAAGCGATAACATTTTTATGATTGATTATCGCGTCGGTAAGCATACAGACACAAGTAGCTATACCGTAATGTGTTCTTCCTTTCGCTGAAATGATGCTTGTTCCGAGGTTTTTGACCCTCGTTTGGATCGTCGCTTTTATTGAGGAATCCCACTTCGAATGTTTTTTGAGGCAGTATTCCTCCACAGCCACACCGGAAACCTTCATTGCACTCCAAACAGGCACCTGACTTTCTCCGTGCTCGCCGATAACATAACCGTTCACAGCCGCGGCACGGATGTTAAAATAATCCGCCGCAGCTCTCACCAAACGGGAAGTATCAAGAATGCAGCCGGTGCCAAACACCGTTCCGTTAGGCAACCCAAGCCACCTGTCGCAATAGTATGTCAATAAATCCACCGGATTGGAGACAATCATTACAGCTCCGCGTGTGTAATATCTCGCGATTTCATCGGATACATCTTTCATTATCCCGATGTTGTCTTGTATCATATCAAGAGGCAGCCGGTTCCTTCCCGCCGTAACAATAATCAAATCACAGTCCGCGCAATCGGCATAAGAACCCGCTCTTACCGCTGATTCACCCATTGCCGCTATGCCGTGACGGATATCATCGGCTTCTGCGCGCGCTTTGTCTTTATTTATGTCAATCAATACAATATCATTGGCTATGCCTTTTAAATCCAACGCGTATGCAATCGTCGCTCCGACATAACCGGCGCCGATAACAGAAATC
>CADASG010000049.1 GCA_902790475.1 uncultured Ruminococcus sp.
GCCGGGCCACTGTGCTGTTACAGCATTCTGGTTAGCATCCCAAGCATAGAGACGGATGTCGCCCCAGTTCATAGCGTCTGTGAACTTGAAGCTTGTTGCTGTGCCGCCGCCCTTAGTTGTGGTCTCAATTACGGGTGCGGACTCTTCGTATGTATCCCATGAACCGGTGTAGGTGCGGTTCTCATACTTGCTGTCATAGCAGCTGTCGATGATGAAGATCTCGCCATAGTGATCGGAAACGGAAGTCTTTGTTCCGTCAACGAACAGAATGGTGTCGCCGTTTCTCATACCGGTTCTGTTGACCTGACCGTGTCTGCAGAAGCCTACAACCTTGGCTGCGTCAACAGTTGTTGCCAGCTCGTCGCCTACCTCAATGCAGTATACGGACCATGCGCCGGTGGAGACTGTGGTGAGACCGCTGATTGTTACGTCTACGGTTTCGTCAGTCTTAGTCATCGGGAGCTTGGTTGCAGCATTGAAGTTGGAAGTGCTGTTTCCATAGAAGTGGTGGTAACGGGATCGGTCACGTCGCCGCCGAAGTAGCTGTCGTCAACCCATGAACCTGTGTAATGATTCTGACCGTCCTTGTTGTTGCTGATCACGAGCATTTTGTGGTTCTGAACAGTAAAGTCAGCGGTCTGAGCCAAAACGTTGTCCCAGTTTTTAGCAGTGTTGTCACTTGCGAAGTTAGCGAAGAGGACCTTTGACTTTAATCCGCCAACATAACTGGGTCTTGTGATGTTTCTCCAGTCGCCCTGGCCGCCTTCGTCCCATGTCCATGCATACCATGCGCTGCCGGGAGCATCGCCGGGAAGGGAAACACGGATCTCGTTTGAGCCTGAGTTTGTGGAATTTGAAGGATCGGTGGATTCGCTGCCGGTTGTACCACCCCAAGGAATTGCGGTGTATACGGTTGCGCCCATGTCGTTCACTTCAGTGCGGGAGGAGTCTACATAGTAGCCGCCGCCTGCGGGTGCGAAGTTTGTGATATTTGCGGTTTGCTTGGAGCCGCCTGCGCCGTTTACGATAACGCCTGCTGCGCCGTTGGGTACGTTGATGGTGTAAACCATCTGGCCGTACTCATTCTGCTGTCCCTGCACGCCGGAGTTGCCGGGCCACTGTGCGGTTACAGCGTTCTGATTGGCATCCCATGCATAAAGCCGGATGTCGCCCCAGTTCATAGCGTCTGTGAACTTGAACTGGGCTGCGCCGGTTGCCTCGGAAACGGTTGCCGCCGAAACGGACATACCTGTGACCGCGAAGCATGACATAATCATGCAAACAGCCAGCACGATGCTGATGAGTTTTCTTGTCATCATATCACCTCAAAAAAAATATTTTAGAATCACCGCCCGAAAAAGCGGACAGTTCTTCCATCTATATTATAATACCAAACACTTTTTGTTTCAACTTGTTATATATACAATTATGTGAATTTTTTTTTGTGTTTTTGTATAAATAGTCATAAGTTTTAAAAAAAGCGGACGGCTTATGAGCCGTCCGCGATTTATGTGTATTGTTTTTCTTATTTGGAATATACAAGTCGGTCAATTTGTTTTTGCACTGATTTTTGACAAAAATCAAGCCGCAATGAACGTTTGATTAAATTTGTATCAGCTCTCCCAGCGACCTGTGTATGTTCCGCTTTCGTTGCCTGCGTCGTAGCAGTTGTAGATGCAGAATACCTTGCCGTCGAAGTTCTTGATGGGTGCGCTGTATGTCGCATAGTTGTTGGTTGTAGTTGCGTTTGCTATGGAATACGCCTTTCTCAAGCCTGTTCTTACGGAAGATGAGCCTGCCTTCTTGAAGCCGACCGATACGCTCTTGTCGATCGCTGTGATCTGGTCGGAGTTCAGGGTTACCTGATATACACGCCATGAGCCTGACTGTACATTCTTCAAGCTGCCGTTTACGTTTACGGTCTTGTAGGTGTTTGTCGCAGTCATCGCTACGGTCGTTGCGCCTGTCATGCTCTGTGTGCTGTTGTAGTACAGCTCAGCGCCGCTCCAGTCGGAGGGTACAGCGAACTTCAGAGTGATGCTCTGGGTTTTTGAGGTTGCCTGTGAGTAATCCACCCAGTGTCCCGTGTAGGTCGTGTTCTCGTACTTAGCGTCGTATGCTCCGTTGATAACAAAGATCTTGCCGCTGAAATCGGAGATATCCGCGCCTGTGGACTCATAGCCGTTGTCGGTTGCGTTCACTACGGAGTATGCAGGTCTCAGACCTGTTCTCTTTGTGCTGTCTGCCTTTACAAAGCCTACGGACAGACACTCGCCTGCCGCTGCTACCTGGGCTGCGGTGAGGTCAACCTTGTAAACAGGCCATTCGCCTGACTGCAGGGTGGAAAGCTCGCTTGTTGCCGCATATACCTTGTCGGTCTTTGTCATGGCAACTCTGGTCGCGTCGTTGATGTTGGTTGTGGTGCTGTAGTAGAAGTCAACGCCGCTTGTCCAGTCGGTAGAAGATTTCTCGGCATAGGGAGCCGCGAAGTAGATCGTTGAGGTCTTGGTGGGAGTTGTTCCCTGATCGCTTGACCAGTAGCCCTTATAGGTCTGGTTGGGATATGAGGTGTTGTAATAGCTGTCGATGATAAAGGTCTTGCCGTTGAAGGTGCTTACGGCTGCCTTGTTGCTGTTGTAGCTGCCTGCGGTGGTGGTCGCGTTAAGAATGGTGTTGCCTGCGCCCATGCCGGTTCTGTTCTGCTTGTCGCCGTGCTTTACAAAACCTGCCGCCTTGGAAGCGTCAACCGCGCTTGCCTGAGCTTCGGTGAGGCTGACGGTGTAAACCGACCACTGACCGTCCTTGAGGGTGGAGCAGTTGTCCGCTGTAGCGTTGATGACCTTGCCCGTGTTTTCCATGGGGATCCTGGTCGCGTCGTTGATGTTGTTGGTGTTGCTGTAATAGAAGTCAGCCGCGCCCCAGTTATAGGTCGTTGTATTTCCCTTAGGCACCGCGAATTTGAGGGTCACGGTGGGAACGCCTGCTGCGGATGTCCAGTGACCTGTGTAGGACTTGGTCTCGTATGCTTCATCATAGCAGCTGTTGATTATAAATGTTTTGCCGTTAAGAGCAGCTACGCTCTGAGCTGCGCCGTAAACGCCGCCCTCGACGGGAGCGTTCACTACGGTGAGTCCGCTTCTCATACCGGTTCTGTCGGTCGCGCCTGCCTTGGAGAAGCCGACGACCTTCGCGGAATCAACCTCTGTCGCCTGTGCGGGGGTGAGAACTACTTTGTAAACATCAAGGTTGCCGCTGACCAGCTTGGCGATGGTGTCGTCAATTTCGCCCGGAACGATCATGTTGGTTTTGGTCATGGCGATCTTTGTAGCGGTGTCAAAGTTGCTTGCGCTTGTGTTGTAGTAGAAGTCTGCGCCCGACCATGCGTCGGAAGCCTTTGCCGACTTGGGCAGAGCGAACTGCAGAGTCACGGAATCGGTGATGGGCTCGGTTGCCTCTGTGGTGGGCTCGGTGGGAGCTTCGCCGGTCAGAACGGCAGTAGGAGTAAATGTGAACTCGTTGTTCTGAATGCCGTTATAATTTACCAGAGCGAAATCGTTCTGAGAGGTCGCCTGGCTTGAAGTAGCCGCGTCGTTAGCTGTCAGGATCTCCATATTAAGGTTTACGTTGGTGTTGCCGCTGCCTATAATATTGAAAATCATGGTAAAATAAACGCGCTCGTTTGCAAAGTTGTACCTGTTTGCGTTGGTCGCATTGATGTAGATCCTGTCTGTTGTGTTTGTGTTCAGCACAGCATTGCCGGTTTCGTTAAACTTGGGCAGAACATTTTCAGGATCTGAGCTTGTGATTTGCAGAACATTGTGATCGTACTCAACATAAGACTGTGTGTTTACGATCTTGTGCGAAGTTTGCAGTGAGTAAGTAACCGTTACCGTATCGTTATAGCTGTGATAGTTCACCTGAACAGGAGAAGATATGTTGGATGTCACAGTGATAACGCCGCTGCCTGCGGCTGCGACTGCCTCCTCACCGGTTTCTGCTGCACTTGCGCTGAAACCAACGGAGAGCATGCTCAAAACGAGCATGACCGAAAGCAGCACTGACAACGGTTTGCTGTAATTTTTCATGCGTATTACTTCCCTTCATTTTAATTTTCTTTTGGAGATAGCTATATATCCCCTTATTGTATAAATTATACCATATTTATTCTTATTTTGCAATTACGCTTTGCGTTTTTGACAACGAAATTTTTGACAATAAAATATGGTGATTTTCACGATTACATTAGCGTTTTGCACAAACAGAAATCGTTGAAATTGTGCAATTCAGTAAAAGCTAATCAAACAGCTCCGGGTGGCGGCGGCTGTAGTGGAATATGTACTGCTGAGCTATCCCGGCGTAGGGTCCGAAGTCCGACGGCTGCATACCGGGGAACAGCTTTTCCATTGCGCGTTTCATCCACACGTCCACGGGAAACGCCTCTACGCGGTGCAGTCCGAACAGCAGCACGCAGTCCGCGACCTTGACCCCCACGCCCGTGATCTTCATCAGCTCCGCGCGAGCGTCCTCATATTCCGCCGTGCGGCAGTACTCCAAATCAACCTCGCCCGAGCTCACCCTTTGAGCCGCGTCGCAGAGATAACGCGCGCGAAAGCCTGCGCGCAGAGGCGCCAAGTCCTCGACAGACAGCGCCGCCATGGTTTCAACTGTCGGAAAAGCGTAAGCGCCGTCGGGCAGGCGTTCGCCGAAGCACTCGCACAGCCGCTGAACGATGCCCTTTATGCGCTTGATATTGTTGTTCTGCGAGATAATGAAGGTACACAGCGCTTCGTAAGGCTCCTGCCGTAAAATGCGGATACCCCCGGCGTACTCCGCCGCTTCCGCAAGCACGGGGTGAAGCTTGCTCAGCTCACTGCGCACTGAGGCGTAGTCGAGGTCGAGGTCAAAATAGCTTCTCCAAAGAGGCTCGTCCTCACGATTTTCGGTTTCTATATATAATGTGTTTTTTTCCAAGCGCACAGCCGCGCTTTTTCCGAACGCCACTCCCGTGAAGGAACCGTCGGGCTGTTCGACCCAGCGGAAGCACTGACCGCAGTCCAGGGTCTGCGCCAAATCGAGGTCGCGCACGCCGCAAAGCGCCAAGGTTTCACTCATATCCAAAATCCCCTTAAATTTTTTTAATTTATTATACCATAAATGAAAAGAATATGATACAATAAAATCAGATCATTGCAAGGAGTTTTGAAAATGAAAGAAACCATTGTAACCATACCGATCAACGATTTGTTCCGTCCGAAGCTCGGCTGTCCGTTTTGCCACATGGAAGCCATGCTCGAGGAGCAGTATGTGGAATTTATCACGGGCGACGCGATGATGGAGCCGAGCGTGCGCGTCGAAACCAACCGCAAGGGCTTTTGTCACCGTCATTTTTCCAAAATGAGCCGCTCGGGAAAAAAGCTTCCGAACGCGCTGATCTTAGAGAGCCATTTGCAGGAGATATCGGAAAAGCTTATGCCCAAAAAAGCAGGCGGCAAGCCCGACAAAAAGAAGCTCGAAGCGATAAGGGAGGAGCTTTCTTCCTGCTATGTGTGCGACCGTATCGAGCGCGACATGTACCACCTGTCCGACACCGTGTTTGCCGAGTGGCAGAAGGGCGGCGAGTTCCGCGAACTGTACAAAAGTCAGCCGTACATCTGCCTTAAACACTACCGCTTTATAACGGAAGCGGCTATGAGCAAGCGCGGACTGCCCTCAAAGCTGCTGGGAGACTTCCACGCCGACACTGCCGCGCTCACCAAAGGGTATTTGGAAACGCTGAAAAAGGATATCTCCCACTTTGCGACCATGTTCGACTACCGCAACCGGGGCGCGGACTGGGGCGACTCGGTGGATTCGATAGAGAGAAGCATAGAATTTCTTACAGGCGAAAAGCCGTTTGAGTACGGGATAGAAAACGAAGAAGCATAACATAACTGCGGACAGCTTACAAGGAGGACACTATGACAAAGAAACTATCGTCGCTGATACTTGCGGTCATCATCACGGCTTCGTCGCTGACCGGCTGCATCAGCCTCAACATCAACGGCAACTATGACAGCGAAGAAACGGAAGCTTTTTCCGGGAATGAAGAATATACGACCGTGGCATTCGATCCCGAACAGGACACCGAGCCCGAAACCGAACCCGAAACAAACGCTCCTGTCAGCGAGGTTTCTGTCAGACCTGCCGAATGGACGGAAATATCCTGGCAGCCCTACTCATGCGCGTACTTCACGCTGAATATCCCTGAGGGCTGGAAGGTCGAATGGAACGGCAACGCTCAAAAGCTGGTGTGGAGAGCGACCAGTCCCGACGGCAAAATAGGTATATGCAATATCGACCACGACTACGCCGCCAAGGATCCGAGCATGACCAAAACTCTCGGTTTTGAAAAATCTCTGAGTGACGCTTCGGTAAAGGGATACTTTGAAATGATTTTTGAAGATACCGCCGACAACTTCACTGTTCAAAACTCCTGCGTACCTGCCAACAAATCAGCTTTACAGGCATCCTCAAGCAAGCAGATCAGGGATTACCAAGCCCACTACGCAACCTTTAAGGATTCGACGGTAGGCGAGGGCGAGGGCGTATACTCGGCTGTCATGGTAGAGTCAAACGACATCGTTATAAGAGGCACAAATTACGGTGTTTGGGAGTTTGACGCTATCTTCTACAACTGGGCGCCGCTCGGACAGCTCGTCAACTGGCAGCCTGTCATTGCCCAGATCGCTCAGTCATTCACCTACACCGACTATTATATTCAGGAGTGGCAGTCTGTATTGAACACAACTGTCAGTCCGTCATCAAGTATCAGCGACACCGATCCAGTTATGGAGGCATTTGAAGAGCGCAGCAAGTCCGATACCATAATCCAGGAGAAACGCTCCGATATGCTCGGCGAGTACGAGCGCGTTTACGACAACGACACCGGCAACATTTACCGCGCGTACAACGGCTTTCTCGACGATATCGGCGACCAAAACAGATATCAGCCGATAACCGACAACCAGTACACCGAAGGCTATGTCGGCTGGATAGATAAAGACTGATTCCCGGGAGAAGTATTAACTGCTTGGGAATTTAGTTCCGTAATAATAAAAAATCCGCTTAGGGGAGACCCTCGCGGTCTCCCCTAAGAAATGCACATAGTCTCGGGAGACCGCGAGGGTCTCCCCTGCATGGATAAAATCTTTTTGCTACTTATTGAATAACCATCAACCCAAAGTAACCTGATATTTTGCAATATACTTTTGCAAACGTGTAGCGTCAGCGACGGTAACCTCGCCGTCGCCGTTTGTATCTGCAACAATTAACCGATCCTCGTTGAATGACTCAATACCGGCAAGATGTCGTTGAATAGCGGTTACATCGTTGATGTCGATTTTGCCGTCGAAATTCACATCGCCGTATGTATAATAATCGTCAAATTCGCAGATGAAGCCACCGACTCTGGTTCCGCTATTTAAATAGTCATTCCATTTGTAACAATCATAATTGCGATCATAATTGTGAGTTCCAAGATAGTGTTCCAAACCATTGGCATTATCCGGCTGAGATTCTTCCCAATCTGAAAAGCCCATTGTTTCACCGGTCACCCATTTCCATGTACCGCTCGTGCTTTCCGCACCAAGCCATACAGGATAAGCACCGTTTTGAGACAGCAATGTTTTAACAGTGTTCCATTCGGTTTCATCTTGAATGGTTACCAAATGTCCGCCTTGACTTTCACACCATTCTTTTGCTTCTGTCCATGAAAAGTCACGGTTGAATAATGTATACTTATTATTCTGGGAATTAACGGAGGAAATCTCAAAACATTCATTACTTAAATTAATGTAAGGTAAGATTCCCGAAAACGCTATAGATTGACCAATCTTATCTCCCACATATAGATGTACAATATATCTATTCAGTTCATTTTTATGTTCAGATGCATTTATATAACAGGAAACATAATTATCTGAAACAGAAGCTGTATGCCATACCAGATCATCCTGACCGTTTGTTTCTGTCCACACTGCCATTTGAGCTGATGATATTCCAAATTGACTATCCATTTTACATGATACACAAAAACCGTTTTCACTTACTTTACTTACTCTTATATCCTCTAATTGAGGTAAATCATAAACCATATTAATAGCAGTTGAGGATGAATTTCCTGAATAATCATATAAGTATACATGATTTATATATATTTGACTTGACGCAAAATCAGAGCGTGATAAATCAATAAAATATGTTCCATAGCCGTTGTAATGACAATTATTCCAATGCAAATCTGATTGATCTGACTGAGTCCATGTTGCTACCCGAACTTCACGAACATCAATTGGATTATCTACAACAGCACATACTCTAAATGCATCTTTTGTTATCTCTGAAGTATATGTATATGTTATTTGCGGCTGCTGTGAACTTAGTATATTTATTGTACCGCTTCCAATCAAAACGTTATCTCCACTGCCAATATTCAATGCATAGACATATACCGTTTGCTGTCCTCGCTTATTTGTTGAAATTGTTGCTGAAAAGCCGTGATAATCTCCACATCCATAAGCAGCGTTTACATCGCCGCGACCTTGGTTTGCAATAATGCCGTTATGACCTTCCGCGTTGGAATTTCCTGATTGACCGCCTATATAAACATGGATTTCAAGCGGTGCTCCTAAATTATCTCTATCAAATGCCCATCCGGAAACATTAATTGTACCTGCTCCGCCTGAAACGCCGTCAAGTACACCTTGCGGATTATTTCCCGGTGAAGCAAAATTCGGTCTGATAAAATGCGTCGCTCCATATGCTGCATTTGATGAAGCGCTTCTCCATGTTACGGTATGGATTTTTACCGGAGTGCCGTTATACGGTGAATCCGCATTTGCGTCTGCAATTACCGCTGTGTTTAAATCAGATGATATAACCACACCTGTATGACCGTATGCTGTTGTACCGCTTGAAAAAATATCACCGGGCTGCGGCATAAAATCAGCAGAGTTATAGTATACCGACCACCCTAATTCACTCCATATCGAGTTTTGCCAAATCTGCCAGCCGTTTAGTGTCGGTCTGTTCCAGACATCTTGCCAAGGATTACCCGTCATTAACCAATTTACATAAACTTTAACAAATTCAACACATTGTGTTCCTTCTGTAGACGTATCAATATTATAGCTCGCTCCGCCTTGAGCTCTCAACCACGAAACCGCTTCGTCCCGCGTTTTGATTGCATTGGCAGAAACTTTTTCGGATCCGACCTTTGCCGCACTCGCTGAGAGCGGTGCAACGGTTATTACGCCAAAAATCAACGTAACCGTCAACAAAGCCGATATAATTATTCTAATCCTTTTTGTCATATTAACTCCTCCTTAATTTTTTTAACATATTTAGTATAATTGTATACCTTTTACAAGTATTAGTATACCTTAAAAGAATATAAAAGTCAAGAATTAGTTATAATATTATTCTTGATAAGTATATTTAGGAGCGGTATATGAAACGGATCAGAGAATTACGCAAGGCAAAGGGTATGAGTCAGATATCATTGTCTATTAAACTAAATGTGTCACAAAAAATGATAAGCGCCTACGAAAACGGCAAAAGCGAACCAAGCGTTTCAATGTTAATGGAACTGGCAAAGATATTTGACACTTCGGTTGACTATATTATAGGCTATACCGATATCAGGCAACCGATTGACACCACAGCACAGCAAACAATTTCAGCGAACGAATGTGAGCTGCTCAACATCTTCCGAGCATTGCCGAAAAAAGAAAAAACTCTTGCTTTGGGCGTACTGATGGGAATTAACGCAAGTCATAACAGAAATATTTAAGGGAGCGCACCAATGCGGTACGCTCCCTGTTTTGTTTTTAATCCGTATCCAATTTAAGCACTGCCATGAACGCTTCCTGCGGGACTTCTACCGTGCCGAGCTGGCGCATACGCTTTTTTCCTTCCTTTTGCTTTTCGAGCAGCTTTTTCTTTCGGGTTATATCGCCGCCGTAGCACTTGGCAAGCACGTCCTTGCGCATTGCCTTTACGGTTTCGCGTGCTATGATTTTGCCGCCGATACATGCCTGGATCGGTACCTCGAAGAGCTGACGCGGGATCTTCTCCTTTAGCTTTTCAGCCATCTTGCGCGCGCGTCCGTAAGCCTTGTCCTTGTGAATGATGAACGACAGCGCGTCCACCACCTCGCCGTTGAGCATGATATCGAGCTTCACAAGCTCGCTGGGGACATACTCCTTGAGCTCGTAGTCAAAGGAGGCGTAGCCGCGCGTGCGGCTTTTGAGGGTGTCGAAAAAGTCGTAGATGATCTCTGCCAGCGGCAGCACATAGTGCAGGTCAACGCGGTCGGCGTCGATATACTGCATGTCGATAAAGGTGCCGCGCCTGTCCTGACACAGCTCCATGATATTGCCCACATACTCCTTGGGGGTGTAGATGTGAGCGTCGGTCACCGGCTCCTCCGCCATTTGTATCAGCGAGGGGTCGGGGTAGTTTGTGGGGTTGTCTATCATCTCGACCGTGCCGTCGGTCTTGGTGATGCGATAGATAACGCTGGGCGCGGTGGTGATAAGGTCGAGCAGGTACTCGCGCTCCAAACGCTCCTGGATTATCTCCATATGGAGCAGTCCCAAAAATCCGCAGCGGAAACCGAAGCCCAGCGCTACCGAGGTTTCTGGATCAAATGAGAGCGCCGCGTCGTTTAATTGCAGCTTTTCAAGCGCGTCCTTCAGGTCGCCGTACTTTGCGCCGTCAACAGGGTAGATTCCGCAGAATACCATCGGCTGAGCCTCGCGGTAGCCTGGCAGCGGCTCGGCGGCGGGATTTGAGGTCAAGGTGACCGTGTCGCCCACCTTCGCGTCCGCAAGGGTTTTGATAGAGCCCGTGATATATCCGACCTCGCCTGCATACAGTCCGTCGGTTTTTTCCATCTGAGTAGCGTGCATCAAGCCGCATTCCACAACGTTGAACACGCTTCCCGTAGACATCAGCCTGAACTCGTCGCCCGGGTGTATCTGACCCTCCTTCAGACGGACATAGATGATCACGCCCTTGTAGCTGTCGTAGCAGCTGTCGAAGATCAGCGCACGCAGCGGCGCGTTCGCGTCTCCCGTCGGAGCAGGGATATCGGAGACAATCTTTTCAAGCACCGCGTGGATATTTATGCCTGCCTTAGCGGAGATCTTCGGCGCGTCCTCGGCAGGGATACCGATGATATCCTCGATCTCGCTTATCACACGATCGGGGTCGGCGCTGGGCAGGTCGATCTTGTTGACAACGGGAACTATCTCGAGTCCGCTGTCCACCGCCAAATAGGTGTTCGCAAGCGTCTGAGCCTCGATGCCCTGAGACGCGTCCACCACCAAAATCGCTCCCTCGCACGCCGCGAGCGAACGCGAGACCTCATAGTTAAAGTCAACGTGACCGGGAGTGTCGATCAGGTTGAACAGGTATTGCTCTCCGTCGTCGGCATTATAAATAACGCTGACGGCGCGTGCCTTGATTGTAATGCCGCGCTCGCGCTCCAGCTCCATATCGTCGAGAAGCTGAGCCTCCATATCACGCGCTGAAACCGAGTTTGTCTGTTCCAGCATACGGTCTGCAAGCGTGCTCTTGCCGTGGTCGATATGAGCGATGATACTGAAATTTCTGATTTTATCCTGTGGAAAAGCCAATTGCCTCACCTTTTTCGTTATAATTAAATATAATTGTATCATAAAAAACGCGCCGGCGCAATATCGCGCGGCGCGTTTGTGAAAATTTATGTTGATAAGGTTAAACTTATTATGTTCCGATATCAGGTCGTCCTATACTTCGGCGGCTCGGTTTCGTATACGTTGTTGCCGAAGCTGTCTATTGCGACGATACATGGGAAGTCCTCGACCTCGTAGCGCCTGACCGCTTCGGTGCCCAGATCCTCGTAGCAGAGTATCTCTTCGCTTTTAATGCTCTTGGCTATCAGCGCAGCCGCGCCTCCGATAGCTACAAGATAGACCGCCTTGTTGCGAACGATCGCGTCGATCACATCCTGACCGCGCGCGCCCTTGCCTATCATTCCCTTCAAGCCTAAATCAAGCAGCGAAGGAGCGTATTTATCCATTCGGTAGCTTGAGGTGGGACCTGCGGGACCTACCGCGTAGCCGGGCTTTGCAGGCGCGGGACCCACATAGTAAATCAACTCGCCTTTTAGATCGACGGGCAGCTCCCTGCCCTGCTCGAGCAGCTCATACAGGCGCTTGTGAGCCGCGTCACGTCCCGTCAAAATCGAGCCTGTCAGCAAAACGCTGTCGCCTGCTCTTAAATCTCTTATATCCTCATCCGTGATCGGAAGTGTGATTTTCTTTGTCATGGCAGCCTCCTATATCTCCGCCGAAGCGTGTCTGGCAGCGTGACAGCAGATGTTGACCGCCACGGGCATTCCTGCGATATGCGTGGGCGCAGTCTCGATATTCACGCCCAGCGCAGTGGTGTTGCCGCCCAGTCCCGCGGGACCGAAGCCCATTTTGTTTATCTCGCTCAAAAGCTCGTCCTCCATGTCGGCGTAGCGGCTGTCGGGGTGGTGAGTGTCGATCGGTCGGAAGGTCGCTTTTTTCGCAAGCTGCGCGGCTCTTTCAAAAGTGCCGCCTATACCCACTCCGACCACTATCGGCGGACAGGGATTGGGACCTGCCGCGCATACGGTATCTAAAATAAACCGCTTTACGCCCTCGGCGCCGTAAGACGGGGTGAGCATTTTTATCGCGGACATATTCTCGCTGCCGAAGCCCTTTCCGCCTGCGGTTATGCGTATCTTGCTGCCGCTGACGATTTTTGTGTGTATCACCGCAGGGGTGTTGTCGCGGGTATTCACCCTGTCAAACACAGGGTCATCTACTACGCTCTTGCGCAGATAGCCTTCCTCATAAGCCTGCCGCACGCCTTCGTTTACCGCCTCGTCAAAGTTTCCGTTCGCCACGCACACGCGGTCGCCGTACTCCACAAAAAGCACCGCCATTCCCGTGTCCTGACACAGAGGGATCTCCTCGGCAGCGGCAATACGGTCGTTTTCGATGATCTGGTCAAGCACGCTCCGTCCAACGGGAGAATTCTCCCTTTCGCGCGCGCTCGTCAGCGCGTCCATAATGTCCGCACCTATAAAATAATTGCAGTCCATAAACAGTTTTTTTACCGCCGCAGTGATCACCGCCGCGTCAATTTCTCGTATCTCCATGGAAATACCTCTCTTTTTAATTAATGATTAAGGATTAATAATTAATAGTTTTGGGGGTTGAAGGAAAAGCCCCCTTTGTTAAAGGGGGTGGCATTTCGCAAAGCGAAATGCCGGGGGATTTACACGGCAGGCGGTTACCTTTACGTTCAGCATTATTCGATATAACCTAACGTCGGAATCCGGTAGGAAAAAGCGGACGTTACGGAAAAATCGGCGCAGGAATCCTCAGTCAGCTGCGCTGACAGCCTCTTGCAGAGGCGGCACCACCTTTGTCGCTTGCGCGACATTTCCTCCAACGGAGGAATCTCCTATTTCGCAAAGCGAAATACCGGGGGATTTACACGGCAGGCGTTTACCTTTACGTTCGGCGTTATTCGATATAACTTAACGTCGGAATCCGGTAGGAAAAAGCGGACGTTACGGAAAAATCGGCGCAGGAATCCTCAGTCAGCTGCGCTGACAGCTCCTTTATAAAAGGAGCCTTTGGCATAAATCCTTACGTCAGTCGCTGAACCAAAAGCCCCCTTTGTTAAAGGAACCTTCTTTTTATCCGAGTGTTTATAATATAACATAACGTTATGCAAGTTCAGCTTTCAACTTTCAACTAAATAATATTATAAATCTTTTTCCAAACTATTTCAATACCTTACTTTTTGTGCTATAATGAAATATAAAAAACAAATAAATGAAAATTTGTTGATTTACACAGGAGGCTTGAAAATGGCTAAGATATTAGTTGTTGACGATGAATTCAGGATCCGCCAGATCATTCGCAAGTACGCCGAGTTTGAGGGGTACGAGGTTGAGGAAGCTGTGGACGGAATGCAGGCGATCGAGATCTGCCGCAAAAAGGAATTTGACCTTATTATCATGGACGTTATGATGCCCGAGCTGGACGGCTTTTCCGCATGCAGAGAGATCCGCAAATTCCGCGATACTCCAATCATCATGCTTTCGGCACGCGGCGAGGAATACGACAAGATACACGGCTTTGAGTTAGGCTCCGACGATTACGTGGTCAAGCCGTTCTCCCCAAAGGAGCTGATGATGCGCGTGGGCGCTGTCATCAAGCGCTCGGGAAGCACCGACCAAAAAAGCGGCAAGCGCGACGTCTTTACCTACAAGGGCTTGGAGGTGGACTTCACCGCGAGGATCGTGACCATAGACGGCAAACGCGTGGAGATGACTCCAAAGGAATATGAGCTTTTCTTTTATATGGTGCGCAACAAAGGCATCGCCCTGACTCGCGAAAGCCTTATAAGCGAGGTTTGGGGCTATGACTTTTTCGGAGACGAACGCACCCTCGACACGCACATCAAGCTTCTCAGAAAGAGTCTTGGGGAATACAGCAAGTGCATCGTGACCCTGAGGGGAGTTGGCTACCGCTTTGAAACGGATGAAGACCTTTAATAAAAAATTTATTCCTCTGCGCTCAAAGCTGCTGGGATACTTCATTGTTTTCGGCGCGATCATCTTGATAGTGCTGTGGGTGTTTCAGATTTTTTTCATCAAACCGCTGTACACGATGTCAAAGTCGCGCAATGTGGAAAACTGCATGAATACCATCTCACGCGCGGTCGAGTCCAACAAAAACGTTTGGCTCACCATTGACAGCGTGGCCAGCCACTACACACTTTCGGTGTATTTGTTTAATTCGGGCGGAGGCGCTCCGCGCGATGTGGTGATGTGTTCCTACGACAATCCTGCCACGCTTCTCAACGTTGAGCGCAAAGACGTGCTTCACTTTTACGAAAACGCGATAGACAACGGCGGCAGTTACACGACCGTGGAACAAAACGACGAGCGCGATTTGGAAAAGCGCAAGCTTGAAATGATCCGCCGTTCCGCGTCCTCGGCTGACAGCTCGAACATCAATATTCACATGTCAAAATCAGACCCCACGGAAAATATGGTTTCGGCAAAGGTGGTCTGGCAGGGTACGAGCAATGAGAAATTCATCATAATCACCTCATCCATCACTCCGCTGAACACCACGCTCGACATCATTCAAAAGCAGCTTTTGCTCGTGTCGGTCACCTTCGTCATACTCTCAATAGTGTTCTCGATATACGCGAGCAAGCGCATAGCCAAGCCTATCTCGCTGACAAACCGTGCGGCAAAGGAACTGGCGCGGAAGAACTATGACATTGAGTTCAACGCCACGGGATATTTGGAGGTAGAGGAGCTCAACGACACCCTTCAAGCCACCAAAACCGAGCTTGCCGCCACCGAAAAGCTCCAGCGCGAGCTTATTGCGAATATCTCGCACGACCTGCGCACGCCGCTTACCATGATCACGGGCTACGCCGAAGTGATGCGCGATCTTCCGGGAGAAAACACGCCTGAAAACGTTCAGGTCATAATCGACGAGGCAACGCGGCTGTCAACGCTCGTCAACGACCTGCTCGACCTGTCCAAGCTGCAGTCGGGCGCGGTAAAAACGGAAATGAAAAACTTCTGCCTGACCGACAGTATACGGGAGATTTTCAAGCGCTACACAAAGCTCATTGAACAGGACGGCTACACTCTGCGATTCAAAAGCAGCGAGGAGGTCACTATCTGCGCCGACGAGCTGCGCATTTCACAGGTGATCTACAATTTAGTGAACAACGCCGTCAACCACTGCGGCGACGACAAAACCGTTATCATCAGCCAGAAAATCAACGGCAAAAAGGTGCTGGTTGAGATCACCGACCACGGCGAGGGTATCCCTGCCGACAAGCTGCCATACATCTGGGACAGATATTACAAGGTAGACAAGGAACACAGGCGCGGAGTTATCGGCTCGGGACTCGGACTTTCTATTGTAAAGGGTATCTTGGATACCCACAACGCCCGTTTCGGAGTGCGCAGCACCCCGGGAAAGGGAAGTACGTTCTGGTTTGAGCTGGACGTTGTTTCAACAGAAAAAAGCAGGGACGACCGCGAGTAGATATTCGGAACCGCCATTTAAAAAAAGGAGACAAAAACTATGTCAGTATCATATATGACACATCCGCTGATAAAACATAAAATAACACTGCTGCGCAAAAGAAGCACTGGCACGGGTGAATTCCGCAAGCTGATCGAGGAGATCGCCATGCTCATGGGATATGAGGCGCTGGCTGACCTGCCCACCGCCGATATCACGGTGCATACGCCGATCGAGGAGACTATACAGCCCGTTCTCAACGGCAAAAAGTTAGCGGTAGTACCGATCCTGCGCGCGGGCTTAGGCATGGTAAACGGGATACTGGCGCTGGTGCCCTCCGCGAAAATCGGTCATATCGGTCTGTACCGCGACCCCGATACCCACAAGCCGCACGAGTATTACTGCAAGCTGCCCGAAAGCATCGATCAGCGGCAGATCGTTGTGTTAGACCCCATGCTCGCAACGGGCGGCTCCGCTGTAGCAGCTGTGGATTTCATAAAAAAACAAGGTGGCACACGGATAAAATTCATGTCGGTCATAGCCTCACCCGAGGGAGTTAGCGCCCTTATGAAAGCGCACCCCGATATCCAGCTTTACGTTGGCTGTCTCGACCGCTGTCTGAATGAGGACGCCTACATCTGCCCCGGCTTAGGCGACGCCGGCGACCGCATTTTCGGAACGGTGTGATAACTTTTAAATTTTTTAGATTATTATAACTGACGTTTGTTTGTATGCTGAATCAGATGTAATTTCGACCGGGTGCCCCGGTTGTCAGTACGCATGGAGAAATCTCCTTTGGCGACGAAGCATTGTTCTCTGTCAGGGAGATTTCTCGGCTATTTGCTAACGCGAATTCGGCTTGCGCCGACCGCTCAAAATGACATATAGTGGAAACGTGTTAAAAGCTCGAAATAACAAGTTTTGAAGATGCAATAACCATGCGACACAACAGTACGTTAGCATTTTAACCTGTAGGGGCTTGCATTGCAAGCCCGCTGCGCCGATGTTGTTTTCCTGTCCGAATGTTGATAGGAATGAAACGTTTGGTGCAGCACCCTCGGGCGGACGCGCAATGCGCGCCCCTACGCCGACAATGGATATTTTTCGGACATCAGCAAAAATTCTAACCCCTATTTATCCAACCGGGAACCAAACATCTGAACCAAACCAAACCTATCTCCCCGACCGAAACTCTCAACTCTCCCCTCTCAACTCTCAACTTAAATTCTCTCCCCGACCAAAACTTTCAATTTTCAACTTTCAACTTTCAACTAAAAAACAAAGGCAGGTTTGAATCGTTGCAAACCTGCCTTTTTTATGTATTATCAGTTTCTCATCAAATGTATCGCGGTTTCGGCTTTTTCTATAATGCGGAGGTCGTTGTCGTAGGTACACAGCTTGCGCGCCTGCTGCAGATCGACCCAGATAAAGCTGTCGATCTCCTCGTCCTGCTTTATCACGTTATCGGTGAACGCCCTTGCCAAAAAGAACACCACCCGTTTGCGTATCTTACCGAAGGGACAGTATTCGCTGACCTCGCGGAAGCCCTTGACTAAGGTCACGTCCAATCCCGTTTCCTCCTTGATCTCGCGCACGGCGGTTTCCTGCTCGCTTTCGCCGTCCTCTATGTGACCCTTCGGGAAGCTCCAGTATCTGCCGTTGTTGTTTTTTACAAGCAAAATCTTGGTGTTGCGGCGCGTCTTGTAGAAGATGATCCCGCCGCAGGATTTTTCGTAAAGACAGCGCAGACTTTTTATTTTCACATTTGACAGATGAGCCAAAATCTTGCGCAGCTCAGGCTCATAAAATACCTCGCCCGGCTGAGAAACTATCAGCTTTTCGCCGCCGAGTCCCTCAAATTCGGCAACAGCTATTACTATCCCGTCAACATATTCGTAGACGTTTTTGCGCGTGACCATATAGGCGCTGCGGTTGCTCAGATTCTGCGAGCTGACGTAAGCCGAATACAGCCCGTCCGATATGTTTCCGAATATAGTCGCCTTTACATGTTCCGCTATCATACTGTCGCCTCCTTTCGGGTAGAATTCAATTTAGGCAATACCGCATAATTCAGGTGTGCGGATTGCGTAGCAAGATTTTTCGTCAGGTTGCACAAATAAATTGAGGTAAGGCTGTCGCCTTGCCGAGATTTTTTGGGCAAGCTGACGGAATAATATTCAAGCAAGCCGGGCGCCTTGAATTGTGCGGTGTTGGAAGAGCACGTCTGTGATGCCGTTCTTCTGACAATAATCGGTCAGACCGACGTCGGAGTTTTCGCGGAAGGAACGCATGTCAAGCACGTGTACCTCGCTGTAATTCTGAGTAAGGTAGGAAACGAACGCGTTTCCGTAGCTTTCCTTAACGACCGCTATCTTGCGGTTAGGCTCCGCGTTTTCGGAGCTTGACTTCAAAACGGTGAGCGGATTGTCGCCGAAGATGAACACGCCGTAGGTGTTCGGACCGGCTTCCGCATTTTCATAATAAGGGCTTTCGTAGGTCTCTGTGTTGCCTCCTGCGTAGTGTATCTCCATGGATACGGAGTACGGGAATTCCCAGTAGTGGACAGAGTCGCTTTCCAGTCCGCTCGCCAGGTCGGTAAAGGTTCCCGTAAAACCGTCGATCTGCTTTTCGGTGCAGTCCTCAAGCATGAGGGGAGTCATCTTGTTTGTATCGGCAAACGCCTTGTAAGCGTAGTAAGCGCCGAGTCCCGTCCAGTGGTGGTCGGAGTTGAAGTAGACATACTCCTTGTTGTGCTCGCCGATATAGTTGTAAGCGTTTATCGGAGTGACCGAGCTGCCCATCGCTTCATAGGCGGCTTTGATATTGGCTGACTGTGAGTTTGAATGGACCGAGCCGTCCTTCAGCCTCTGAGGCAAGCCGTATTCGGTGTGATTCGGAACCACCATGCTGTAAACTGTCAGACCGGGAAGCTTTTCGGCAAACTTTGTAATGCTCTCGCCGTAGTTTTTACCCATGCTTTCGTCGCCGCCGAAGAGCTCATATGCCGCGCCCTTCCAGCCGTAAACCGTTCCGAAATCGGTGCCTTCGGAATTATCGTCTTCTATTGACGGAGTCATAAAGTAAGAAATCGACAGAGGATCGCCTGACTGCGCGTTAGCCTGAGCGTTTGCCTGCTTCGCCGCCTTGGTAGAAGCAGCGCTCTCCTCCTGCTGAGTCATTGTGTCGGTGGATACAAGCTCGGCTTTTTTGCCGCCGCAGCCACGGAATATCATAGTGAGCAGAAACACCAGCAAAGACAGTATCGCAAGCATACCGATAACAATGATGATACGGTTGCGTGTACGGGTCTTTTTGCGCCTGTTTGACGGACGTCTGCCCGAGGGTCTTCCGCCGGAAGGACGTCTGCCGTTTGATGAACGGTTGTTTCGCGCCGCCTGTCTTCTGCGGTATTCGCGGCTGTCTATGGTTTCGTCAAAATTGTCGAGATCAAAGTAATCGTCGCGATTGCGGTCGCTCATTTCAATTCCTCCCAAACAAATCTTAGTTACACATATATAGTGATTATACTACATTTTTTAGTTAAAAACAATATGCATACGGAAATTTTTACGTGAATCATCATAATTTTTTCTATAAAATAATTTTCCACATCAAAAACTGTAACAAAATTTATATATATCTTTTGCCGTAAATTTTGAAACACTCAAATTTTCTTCAAAGGAACTTTATAAAAAGTCTTGCAAAGAAATAAAAATAATACTATAATGATATAGAATAACTATGTGATAACAAGGAAGTGACGCTTTATGCCGTTTATAAATGTCAAAACAAACGCATCTCTTTCCAATGAGCAAAAGCTGGAATTGCAAAATCGCCTCTCGGACGCTATCAGCCTTATTCCGGGCAAAAGCTATCACTATCTGATGATCGCCGTGGAGGATAACATCTCAATGATGTTCCACCGCGACACGGATATCAATATGGCTATGGTAGAAGTAAAGCTGTTCGGCTCCTCAACACGCAGCGCGTATAACGAGCTGACCGCCGAGATCAGCACTATTCTGAACGAGGTCGCGCAAATAGACGGCAAATGCTGTTATGTCAAATTCAGCGAGGTAGACCACTGGGGCTACGACGGCGCTTTGTTTTAACGGAGCGTGGATATATGAAAAGCTACAGAAAAGAACTTTGGTTCAATATCCCGGCGCGCCGAAAGATCGTGCGCATCACCGAGGACGTTCAAAAAGCGATAGACGAAAGCGGCATAAAGGAAGGTCTTGTGCTGGTGAACGCCATGAATATAACCGCTTCCGTCTTTATCAACGACGATGAAAGCGGACTTCACAGCGACTATGAGCGGTGGCTTGAAAAGCTCGCGCCCGAAAAGCCGTACAGTCAGTACGCGCACAACGGCTTTGAGGACAACGCCGACGCGCATCTAAAGCGCACCGTTATGGGACGCGAGGTCGTGTGCGCCGTAACAAACGGCAAGCTTGACTTCGGAACATGGGAACAGATTTTTTACTACGAGCTTGACGGCAAACGCAGCAAGCACGCACTGATTAAGATAATAGGAGAGTAGTCATTTATGAGAATAGTAGTTCTGGCAGGAGGAACAAGCACCGAACGCGACGTATCGATTTCTTCGGGTATTTTGGTCGCGGACGCGCTCAGAGAAAAGGGACACGAGGTAGTGCTCCTTGACGTTTACACAGGCTATGAGCAGGATATTCTTGATGTTGACGAGCTGTTTAAGATAAACTACAGCTTTACCGAAGCCGTCAGCGTAGGTGAAACCATTTCCGACATAGAAGAGGTCGTGGAAAACCGCCGCGACAAATCAAAAAGATTTATCGGCGAAAGCGTCATCGACATCTGCGCCTGCGCCGACATCACATTTTTGGCGCTGCACGGCGGCGCCGGTGAAAACGGTCAGATACAGGCGGCTTTCGACCTGCTCGGACTCAAATACACCGGTTCGGGCTATCTCGGCTCCGCGCTTGCAATGAACAAGGGCCTGACCAAGAGCGTGCTGATGCAGAAGAAAGTTCTTACCCCTTACGGCGAAATCTATAAGAATCCCGAGGACGCCAAGGAATGGAACGATTTTCCCTGCGTGGTAAAGCCGTGCTCGGGAGGCTCCAGCGTAGGCATCACCATAGCCTCCGATCCCGAAGAATACGCCGATTCGGTAAAGGAAGCTTTCAGCTACGGTGAAAAGGAGATAGTTGTCGAGCGCTACATCAAGGGCAGAGAATTCTCCGTCGGTCTGCTGGGAGGCAGAGCGCTTCCTCCTATTGAGATCATTCCCAAGGAAGGCTTTTACGATTACCGCACCAAATATCAGGCAGGAGCCGCCGAAGATGTTTGCCCCGCAGACATCACTCCCGAGCAGGACAAGAAGCTCAGAGAAGCTGCGGAGCTGACCTATAAGGCTCTGCATTTGGAAAGCTACGCCAGAGTTGACTTTATTCTGGACGAAAACGGCGACCCCTACTGTTTGGAAGCAAACACTCTGCCGGGAATGACCCCCACCAGTCTGCTTCCCCAGGAAGCTAAAGCGGAAGGTATCGAATATCCCGATCTCTGCGAAAAAATAATCGAGATCTCACTGGAGAGATATAACTGATATGATGAAACATTTTACCTTAGCGGAAATCGCAGCGGCTTGCGGCGGCAAATATGTCGGCGACGATTCGCTGAAAAACACCTATATCACCTCGGTGGAGCGAGACAGCCGCAGCATTCAAAACGGCTCGCTGTTTTTGGCTATCTGCGGCGAACGCGTTGACGGACATGATTTTATCGAGCAGTGCTTTGAAAAGGGCGCTGTCTGCGCTTTGTGCGAGAAGGCTCCCGAAAACGCTTCCGCACCCTGCATCGTAGTACCCTCAACGCTTGACGCGGTAAAAAAGGTCGCAAAGGCGTACCGCGAGAAGTTCGATATCCCCGTGATCGGTATCTCCGGCAGCGTCGGAAAAACCAGCACCAAGGAAATGATCTATGCGGTGCTGTCTCAAAAATTCAAAACTCATAAAACACAGGGAAACCTCAACAACGAGCTCGGCGTTCCGCTGACCCTGCTCGCAATGCCCGAGGACGCTGAGGCGGCTGTCATCGAAATGGGTATCTCCGATTTCGGTGAAATGACTCGCCTTTCCGAAATGGTTCAGCCAACTGTCTGCGTGCTGACCGTTATCGGAAGCTGTCACCTTGAAAACTTAGGGGATTTAGACGGCGTGCTCAAATCCAAAACCGAGATGTTCTCAAACGCGCGTGAAAACGCTTCCTTTGTTTTGAACGGCGACGATGACAAGCTTAGCGAAATCAAGGATATCAACGGTCAAAAGCCGATATTCTACGGTCTTATGGCAGAGAATCCCTATCACGCGGAAAACGTCAAAAACAACGCCGAACAGGGAGTCAGCTGCACCCTTTGCTTCAAAGACAGAAAGCTGAATGTAACCATTCCCGCGATCGGCAGCTATATGGTATCGAACGCGCTGGCAGCGACGGCTGTGGGCGATCTGCTCGGACTAAGCGACGAACAGCTTATCGAAGGCGTTCAGGCTTATCAAACCGTAGGAAGCCGCGCGAACGTGGTTCAGACAAAAAAAATACGCATTATCGACGACTGCTACAACGCGAATCCCAATTCGATGAGAGCTTCGATAGATACGCTCAAAAACTTTGACGGCAGAAAGGTCGCAATTTTGGGCGATATGAAGGAGCTCGGCGCTTATGAAGCCAAGCTGCACTATCAAACGGGACAGTACGCCAAGGCGCAGGGGATAGATTTGATAATAGGCGTGGGTCCTTTGGCTCTTGAGCTTGCCAAGGGCGCGGAAGGATTGTGGTTCGCCACTATCGAAGATTTGGAGGCGGATATAAACAGCCTGATAAAGAACAAGGATACAGTGCTTGTAAAAGCTTCTCACTCTATGCATTTTGAAAAAATCGTTGAAAGTCTGAAATACTTTTAAAGGAGGAATCACTATGAAAACCGTTAAAAAGATACTCGGCACCATGCTGGCTTTAACTGTCGCTTTCACCCCCTTTGCATGTATTCCCGGCGCGGTCACTTCTCAGGCAAGCGCTGCTTCAAAAAGCTATATCCGCGGAGACGCGGACAACAACGGCAGGGTAGATATTCAGGACGTCACCGCAATTCAAAGAAAAATCGCATTGATAAATGTAAATTCTTTTAATTCAAAAGCGGCGGATGTAGACGGAAACGGCTTGAACATCATTGACGCGACCGCTATCCAGCGCTATATCGCAGGATTTGAAAACAGCACCAAAATCGGCGAAACCATCAAGGAAAATTACGATCTCCCGATCATTTTTGACTGATATTCGACCGGTATTTGACTGATCAATAAACAGATAAATAATTAAGATAAAAAGGCTCTCTGTCAATAGTTGGGGTAAACCCGAATAAAACAGAATAAGAAATTAAGACAAGCGATGGCTGAAAAGCTGTCGCTTGTTTGCGTGTTAAGAG
>CADASG010000050.1 GCA_902790475.1 uncultured Ruminococcus sp.
GGATTCGCCTGATACAAGTCCATATACTTGTTGACAAGGTGGAGCAGGTTGTTGCCGTTTGAGCGCGTCGGATTACGCAAATCGACGACAGATACATGGTAACCGTATTCCTTGGCGATGTTTCCATAGTTTCTCATAACGTCGCCTTTCGTGTCAACTGATAGGAATGACATTCCTGACGCGCAGGCGTATTCGATACAAGGATAGAGCCAGAACGCGGTTTTACCGACGCCTGCCGCGCCTATCATCAGAACGTGAACGTCACCTGTATCTACCAGAGCAGTTGTGTTTCCCTCACAGCCGACGACGATTCCCTGCGGAACCGCCTGTTCCTCAACCTCTTTTCCTTTCTTCTTTCTGTGCTTCACGGCGCGGGCAACGGTAGGTGTTTTGCCGTGCTTTGCCTGCTCACGCCACCGCTTCGGCGTGAACGGTATTTGCTTGTAGGTCTGCCTGATCTCCTTTTTTGTCGCCCAGCGAGCGGTTCCGTGCTGACCGTCGCCGACGGTTTTGCTCTTGATATTGTTGAGGTTATAGAAATGATTGAGCAGTGTAACGCCGCCAAGCACAGCGAACATTGCCGCGCCGACTAAGATCAAGATAACAACATTTGACATGGTTCTGCCACCTCACTTTCAGATTCTATTGCTCTTTGCGTCAGTAGATCCTCGTTCCAATCCTTACCGGTCGGGGCGAGGATCGTGCTTTTTATTCCTTTCAAGAATAATTTGTCAGAGATTCTTTTCGCTGCCTTTTGCCCGGCTTCGTCGTTGTCGAGACATAAAAAGACCTCTTGCAGATTCGGATTATCCGCTAACATTTGGAATAATACTCTGTCAGAAACCGAACAGGCGGCGGCATAGCTGTGCTCTTGCCAGTGATTCTTATGCATGGAAATGAACGAAAGCATATCGATTGGCGACTCGAAGAGACAAATATATTTGCTCCTGCCGCGCCAATGAAAGCTGAACTCGGCTGCTCCGCTCGGCGCGTTTCCCTTGTATGTACTCTCGCTGCCGGTGCCGCGCTTGTGAGCGTGGCGCGGTATTCCGTTGGTATCGTAGCCGACAAAGACAGCGTTGTGGTGCTTTTTCGATTCATAGATCATCCTGTTGTGTACGAAGAAATAGAGCACGTCGCGGTCGATCCCACGTTGAAACATCAGATACGCGAAGATCCTGCGCATATTATCGTTGGGCTTCGGGAGCACAAACGGCTGCTTTGGCTTCCTTTCCACGGGCGGTGATCTGACCAATTTGCCGTGACCGTCGCCGAGAAGATAGTCCACCGCTTCGGGATAATCCTTGTTATAGAACCGACGGACGAAGTCAATTGCGTCGCCGCCCTCCTGCTCATATTGATTGAACCACAGGTTTCTGCGTATGGTGATCTTCTGGCCGCCGTCGTACCATTCGTACTCTGAACCAACCTTTTTAAGAGATTCACCCTGACTGCGGAGCAGCTCGACGAGGTCGGTTTGGCGCGCATTATCCTTCTGTTCTTCGGTGAATTTTTTGAATTTAGTTGACAGTTTTGATACCTCCTATCCGTGTTTAAGACCGTGAGCCTCGCGCTTGGCGTCAATTATTCTGCGTAATTTTTTATCCGTTTGGTTCTCCTTGCTCTTGCGCTCGTCCTCCAATCGGTTCTGAATGATACGGGCAAGGTGTTGCAGCAACCGAAACGCAGCCATAGCAACCGACGGATTTTTGCTGTGACTGAGATTGTAGAGAAGCTGCGCGGCGTATTCGTTGCCGTGCTCTGCGGATGAGTTCAGATATGACAGAGCGAGATCAACATCCCTCTCCACGCCGTTTCCGTAGAGGTAAATCTTTCCGAGCATATACTCGGCGTAGCTGTTTCCGTTCTCTGCGGCGGCTGAAAAGCACTTGACCGCTCTGTATGTGTCGCGGTTTTCCTCGTCCGTCAGGTAGAGCTTGCCTGCAAGATACGCGGCGTATGGATTGTTTTGCATAGCGGCTCTTTCCAGATAAAGGAGCGCAAAGAACACATCCTTCTCAACATATTTTCCTTCTGCGTAGAGCTTCCCAAGCAGATACTGCGCGTATTCATAGCCGTCGTCGGACGCGAAATTGAGCCATCCCAGAGCTGCATCCGTGTCCTGCGGCACATCTTCGCCAAGCAAAAAGAGCTTTCCGAGACGGTATTTGGCGACGGCATTTCCTCTTTCGGCAGATTGTTTCAGCCAATCCACTGCCGCCTCAGGCTCATAAAATTCGCCGTTTCTGTCGAGCAAGAGCTTGGCAAGCGCGTACTGCGAGTACATATTTCCTGCGGCGGCTTTCTCTTTCAGCCGTTCAAATTCCGAGAAGCGTGGCGGCGGAAGTTCTTCTTCCTCGCCGTCATCAAGAGAAATATTGATAGGTTCCGCTTCGCTCTCGTAGATTTCTTCCTCGTCCTCAACGCTGTCCTCGGAAATGTTGAGCGCCTCTTTGATCACAGTGTTGCGGATCGGTTTGAATTCCTCGTTCTGCGAGAGCGGAACGCGCTCGGCAGGCTCGTCAGTGTAGGTGCTGTGGATGAAATCCTTGTCCTGATACCACAGCTCATAGAGCTGACTGAGCCGCTCGTCAGAGGCAAGCTCGTCCACGATCTCGTCGACAAGCGCCTTGGTATCGGCGTCAAGATAACCGTAAACCTTCCTGCCGTTCGTCTCGGAAAGGATTTTTGACAGCTCCAACAGCTTGCTTTCGAGTACGGGATCATCGAAGTTGCCCTCGTTTATCTGACCTATAATTCGAGCAACAAGCTCCTTGCTTTCGCTGCGAAGCGAGTCGCGGTGTGCCGTTTGCTCTTGATATCTACAGGCTAAATCTTGAGCGAATATTTCTTTTCCAAGAGAAGATCGGAGGTTATTCACGTTGCTCTTTGCAAGGAATCCGGCTGATGTATCCGTTGAGTAAATAATAACATGGACATGAGGATGGTGGCTCTCGTTATGAAAAGCAGCAAACCATCGTAAGTTTTGCATTGGGATGTGGAGCTGTTCAGAGAATTCATGGGAGTGAGAGCGGAGCAAATCGCGCCAGCGCTCGCCTGAATTGTAGTCCAATCTGTCAGCGTCCTCACGCCGAAGAGAAATAATCGCCGTCCATACATTGCCTTCATGTTGATTTAATTCGCGCGAAACCTCCCGAAGATTCACGGGCTTCCCTTCATCGGTGAACAGTCCATGAGCGCCGAACCGCTGTGCTCTCGGTCGGGTTGCAATGTAGTCAGCGTAGGTTTTCTCGTTGAGAATGCTGTCGGCTACGTCCTCCAATGCTCTTGAAATCAGCTCGGAAGCGTTTCCGACTGTAGGCTTGGCATTGTAATCTTCGTACTCCAACATCGCCATTACCTCCGGGTTGTCTGCAATAATTTTTTGAATCCCACGCCCTCGCGGGTAGCAATGTACCGGGCATAGCCGCCCTTTTTCTTTTTGCCGGGCTTCAGATATTTGAATTTTGTAACGAGCTTTGCCATTACTCGCGCCACGCCTCCTGCCAGTCAACCGCGTCCTCGAACTGCAGCATACCGTTGATACCCTTTACTTCTTCCACACATTGACCGCGCAAGCGTGCCACCGACAGCGGATCGTACTTGCTGAGATTGGCGAGGATATTCTCCACCATTGCTATCTCAACCGCAAGTTTGAAGAGCATTTTGCTATTACGGTTGTCGCTTTCACGGACGATGCTCTTCATATTGGACAGGAACATATTCGGCAGGAAATTCGCCTTGTTTTCCGCTGTTAAGTAGCCTACATAAAAACGAACTGCCTGTTCAACGAAATCAGATTTTCTCGGGCAGCCTGCCTCTTTATACAGCTCCTTCACCTTCTCCCATGTTTCGGGGTGCATCCAGATCGTATATTTGTTTTTATCTCCAGCCATTTTTCCTCCTTTCCCACAGCGTCGTAAATAGTCTCGGTTTTAAGCCAAAACAAACCGTAAAAAGTCATAAGGTTCAACGTTATTTCAAGGTGTTCAAAAAACGTTGAACGTAAGAATATTGCACAAAGAAGGCTCAAAAACGGCTTGCGGTCGGCGTTGCCGTCCGCTGTGAACCGGTGCGGCGCTGCCAAACAGCGTCGCACCTTTCTCCTGTTTGACGCCCGATTTATTCGGGCGAAGCGGCTTACTTTTGGTTCGGGATTTCTCTGTCGGAGAGGTATTCATCGAAAAGTTTCCTGCGCTCCGACAGATGCAATTCCGGCTTTTGATACGCGAGAAACGCGGCTGACGCGACATCCTTGAGACGATACGCTGACCACTCAGTGTTTCCGCTTTTCAGCACACGGATTGTATCTTTTTCGAAATCAAAATCGGCGAGCATGGTAACGCTTGGGTTGTATTCTAGGCGCTTGACAAACAGCAGAAATGAAAGCGGATCAAGCAAATCGTTTTCACCGAAGAAAGTTCTTATGGTTTCAAGATTCGTAATGTCTACCCAATCACGAACTTTCTCACGATAAACATTTGCAATATCTAGAAACGTAAGCAGCCCTTCGGAAGAAAAAGAGATTCTTCCATCTGCATTATTCAATGTGATTACCGAGAATTTTTTGCCAGGTGCAATCATTGCTCTATATGCTAAATGTTCCTGACAGCTATTCGTTTCGATTTCTTCTCTCTCAGAAACGGGAACATTCTTTTCGTATAAAAAATCAAGGTATTTTTCAAGCTCGGTTATCACCGAACCTTGTGACATTCTGCTAAAGCTCTGTTCAAGAGCATCGTATTTTCGTTTGTTAAAATCAAGTTGAATTCTTTCAATATTCATAAATTTTCTCCATTTCCTTTCTTTTCTATTCGCGCGACATTCGCCCAAATTCGGCTCAAATGCCCTGCGCGACTCTTTTCCCGACCTTGCCGGGAAAAGCCGACACAGGGCAAATTTCGGGCGAACAGGGCGCCTACATCTGTATCGGCGAACCTGCATCCTCTGAGACGGGTTCTGCTGTGATTTCAAGTGCCTTGTCTTCAAGCTGCTCCTCGAAGATTGCTTTTCTTTCATAGTCAAACAAATCTGCTTGCGTTGCGGAAGCACGAACGGCTGAGAGCACATCGTCAAGACTATATGTGTGCCATGTGTCCATCCCTTTTTCAAGGGCAGAAATATTTCCGCGTTCAAAATCAATATCTGCTATGATACAGATATTTTCGGAACTGCGGAAGGTATTGCACACCATGGAAAACAATTCAGGATCAAGAATTCTGGATTCTCCAAAATATCCGACGACAGAGTCTATGGAATATTGGTTGACGTCGAACTGCATATACTCGCCGTAGAGCTTTGCGAATTGAAACAGTCCCTTAACGTATTTTGACGAAAATATAATATCCCCGTCTGCGTTGTGCAAATGAAAAACGCCGACGGTATTGTTAGGACTCACCTGAGCCACGGCTTCCTCTTGCTGAATACGCGATTCGATTTCCGCGCGTTCCGCGTGAGGAACAAACCTCCTGTAGAGAGAGTCCAGCGTGTTCTTCAACGCCATCTCAACGCTGCTGCCGTTTTCCTCTAAGGCTCTTTCAAGAGCGTTCAGACGATATTCGTCGTACAGCAGAGGAACTTCCTTGTTAGCCACTGTTCTTCACCTCCTGCTTTTTTACGGGCTTTGCCGCTTCATTCTTCATTTCAAAAAAATCCTTAACCGCTGTCGGAACATTCTTGCTGTAGAGTGTGTCGATGGATTTTACCAGCTCATCCTCAAAATCAATACCCTTCTGCAACAAGTACATTTTCAGCGCACCGAGTTTTTCCTCGTCGTATGTAACGGTGACCGTTGCTTTTCTCAAATCAAACACCTCCTACATACCAAACGACTGCCCCGCGTCAACAAACGCGAAGCAGTCGTCGTTCAAAATTGTATTTCCGTTGTTGTAATCCTCCACCATTTTTTCGGCTTCGGTGCAGGTGTGCGATCGGTCGTACCAGCGAGACTCCATCTCGTCGATGGTTTTCTCTACGCTGTTCGGATTGACATGGCAGGAGTAATACTCCGCGGCGTCGAGGAACGCTTCACGACCGTGCTTTTTGTAGATACCGTAAACGGATTTCATTTTTCCCTTTGCCATCATAACACCTGCGTTTCAAGATAGCTACTATCGAGCTCGGCTTCCCATTCGGTTTCACTTTCACGGCAGTCGTCCAAATCAACCGCTTCATCATCCTCACCTAAGTCCGCGTCCTCAATACAGCAGAACTGCAGGCGCGGCCAACCGCGTACTTCATTCATCTTTGCTCCCTTGAAATTGCAGGTGTCAAACCGAGCGTCGCGCATTGTGGATTCACAAAAATCGGAACCCGTAAAATCCGCACCCTCGGCTTTGACGTATGAGAGGTCGCAGTCAACGAAATCGCAGTTTTCAAAAGTGCAGTAGCTGAGATCCGCCTCGCTGAAATCAACATTGTTGAAGCGGCAGTTATAGAATGAAAGGTTCGGGAAATCCCGGGCGATAAAACTCTGACCTGTGATTTCGCACCTTGAGAAGCACTGCTGTTCACCTTCTCCGGCATACAGCCAAAGGATTTGACGTGCGAGCTTTGTTTCAACCTCATCATACGGCATCGGCTCATACTTGTGTTCCTCATGTTCATCTGTGATGTTGCAGCCCAGCACGGACGAGAGCGCAAAAGCACCCTCGATACCACCCTGTTGGCACAAAGGACAGTGCTCCATGTGGTAGGTCATCTCAATGCAGTCCTCGGTCATCAGCAGGTCGTTGATTTCCTCCTGCTGATTCAGAGCGTCTGCAAGAAGCTGCGCGTTGCCGTTGATATCATTTTTGTCCACACCGAAGTGGTGACTCAGCTCGTCGTAAGTAATACTCCACCTGCCGTCGGTAGTGTTTTGCGAGCCGCTTGTCACGCAGTAGCGGGCGATGCGGCTTATCATTTCTTTGTTCATCATAAATCACTCCATTCCCATTTCGCCCAAGCATGATTCGTCGATGTTCGGGCAGCAGTCGGTATAGAAATCCAAATCGAAGCCTTGTGACAAATCATGGTCGGCAACCACATCGTTTTTATTGGCGTATATGTAATCCGCGATTTGATTGATTAGCTCCGCGTCGTTTGGTAAGTCCGTGCCAAACCTTCTGTTGATTTCATCGTAGGTAAAAATCCAGTTGCCCGATGAGGTCTGCTCACAGCCCTCGGCTATCATGTAGTCGGCGATGGTTTTTGCTTTGTTACTTACCAATCTTCTTCTCCAATTCCGATTGTCGGATACAAGTTTTCATAACTACTGCTATCAAATGTCCAGATAATCTTTTTTTCATCAACATATGAATAATCGTCCTGAATATCAGAAAGATCACAACACATAAATTTAGATTCAAAACACGGACTGTAATAGAGTGATGCTTTTTCGAAATCACAGTAGATATACTCGGTTGTATCCATTTCGCAATTATAAAACCTTGCCTCATTGAAGGAACAATTTCCAATGGTACTTTCATGCATTTTACATCTGTAGAAAGTCGCATTCCGGAAATCCACCTTTCTTATATACGAAAGTGCAAATGAACAGAACCGCATGGTTGCTCCTCTAAAATTCATCTCATGTATATCGTGAATTCCAAAGTCAAAATTCTCAATCAAGCAGTTTGAAAAATCAGCGCGATAGTCTTCTCCGAGTATTATGGCTTCGTCGTGTTTATTGAGAATCTCAGTTACTTCTTCGTTCGAAAGACGCTTAAGTTCTCCATCGTCGCAATCCTTGACATACTCATAGCTGAGCTTTACAGTGTATCGGTTATCCGATTCGATAACTCTATTAATATATGGGTGCTCTTTAAGCAGGTCTGCCAGCAAAGGCATATATAACTTGTCCATTTTCGTAAACGGTGTAATATCCTCAAAATCAAATGAATAAACACCGTTAAACTGACAAACATATGCCAGTTTGCTAATAATGTTTGTTGTATCATACATGTCCAAAACAAACCATCTGAGGTTTTCAAACCGGCATATCGCCTCTATAGTATCAATCAGGTCTTTTTTGTTAACCTGTTGATATTTGTATCCGTTGTATTCTTTATCTGCTATTTCAAAATACATAATGTTTTCTTCCTTTCCGTTGAATTTTACAGTACCGGTGCAAGCCCTTCGGCTTCTTCATCCGGAATAACCACCGGCTCGCCGTCGCAGTCCAAAAGACCGGTATTATCCAGATTGCAGTTTTTCATGGTCGAGCTCATCATCGGACACTCCGCAATGGTCGCGTCGGACAAATCGCAGCTTTCAAACTCCGCATCTGCGAAGTTGGTTTTGACTGCGAACAGATCCTTCATCTCGCAGTTCGTAAACCTCACCGACTCAAGCTCCGCGCTGCTGAAATCAACTGAATCCAAATTGCAGTCATCGAAAACGATATTGTTGCAGTAGGCGTGCGACAAATCCCTTCCGCGCAGAAATAAACCGCGCAGAACGCAATTTGACAGATCAGCCTGTTCGCCGCCTGCATCGTTGAGCCAGAGCACATGGTTAGCACAGATCACGTCCAGCTCCTTCTGACTCAGATTGCGGACATTCGCGGTTTTGCAAAAAGCAGGCTTGACCTTAGCCGTCAGCTCGTCGCAGTATTCTTCGACCTCTACGATCTCAGGACGCTCGGAGAGCATATTGAGGAACAGATTCCCGTCGAGAAAACCGTCAAACTTTTCCAGATAGTAATCGCTGACTGTGTTCATCGAAAACTGATACCGCCCGTCCTTCTGGTTGCGCAATATTTCCAGTTCAAAATGCTCCACGAGCTTTTCCATATCCGAGGAAAAGCGATTGAGTGACGGATACTGAGCGAGTCTGCAAAGCTGACGCGCGTTCGGAACGAAAGCAGAATAGCGGGCATATTCCGCACCGTGAGGATTCACAATGAAGCCTTCGTCGCCGTCAGCGTCCAAGAGCAGAATGCAGTGCCGTTCATCCTTAGTATCCTCCGGGAGCCTGTGGAGACTGTTGGTGATCGCGCCATAGCGGGCTGTCGGATAGTTTTGAAAGGTTTCAAAGGAATCGTGCGGTATTTCTTCAACCACATCTATTACGCAATTATCTAACCGGTAATCCTCCGGTCTTCTTTGTAGTTCAATTTGTATATTCATGTGTATCACCTTTCTCATTTATGAAATTTGTTATATGCTGCTTCTGCGTTATTCGCTCTGCGAGAATCCTCGTTTGCATAATCACCGCAGCGCTCGTATACTCGCTCAAAAGCAATAGCAGCCGTGCGTGTGTCTGCTCTAAGAAACTCGCTGTAAGTTATGCCGTTATAGTTGCCGCCATAATAGGCAAACTCAGACTCGATTGTCTGATGCAAATACTCGCATTGCTTTTTGACGGACGAGTTCTTAAAGCCTGACGGAGTGTATTTTAAGCACCACTGGCATAAGCCGTAAAACTCATCTCCGTTATAGTGTCCGACAATATCCCAATCCAGGTCGAGTGTATCACCGCCGCACTCGCGCATCATATTGCCGATAATACCCGCGGCAACGCTGTCGGAATAGCCGTAGCCCTTCAAGTAAGTCCACACCTCGCCTGCAACAGAACCATCTGACTGTGAGGTGCTTGGATACTGTGGTGTACCGTAACCGTAAATACAGGAATAATTGACATCGTACTCATGTGCTGCACAACTGTCTGAGGTGTTGCCCTCAATGGTGTAGACCGTATTGCCCACACATTTTTCGACGATTCCGACGTGATCGGCTAGTCCGTCCAAATCCCAATCGAAATATATGATCATTCCTTCCTTTGGGGACTGACCGCTATTCAGCCACAAACCACGCTCCTGAAACCAAGCTATGCCACTCAGGCAGCCTGCTGTTCTTGGTATTAACCCTTGTTCGAGATAGCTGCATTGGTTCGCACACCAACTGACGAAACACGCACACCAATGCACGTGCTCGTCAAAGCCAAACCATCTCCAATATTTTTCGCCTCCTACGTTTCCGATTTCATTCCGTGCCACGGCGACAATATCGGAGTTACTGACGGTCGATGCCTGTGAGTAATTAAAAGCGTCCTTTGTAAGCTCTGTTCCAAATTTTTTGTTGATCGCCTTAATCAAATCTTCATCAGACTGATTGTCCTTGAAACAGGCAACAAGATTATCTACGAACTTTTCGTCATCGGCTTTTTCATACAGAGCACCAAAATACAGCATATGCGCTTTTTGAATCTGTTCGTCGCTGAATTTTTTGGCATTCATCTTCGAGGCGATTTCTCCAAGAATCCTGTTAATCTGTTCGCTTTTTGCACGATCTGCCTCATTCATCTGTGCCTGCACTGCCGTTTTCAAGCCCTCTGTATCAATCTTGATCTGACCTGAGCCGAGCGAAATAATAACGGCGAACGGTATAATGATGATGATCAACGCACCCAAGACAATACCGCCCGCCCATTTTAATACTTTTTTATCTGTGAGTAGTGAGACAGCGACCTTTTTCAAAGCCGCGCCTACCGAAAAGCTCATTTTATCGCCTCCTATATTGTCGTTGTAAACAGGGAGCGACTTGCTTCACTCTCTGACTTCAACTGCACCGGTCGAAATGTAAACAATACTCTTTTTCGGAACATAATAATTTTCACCGAACAGATTGATAATCGGGAAAAGCGTATCTTCGCTTGCATTTTCAAACTTTTTGATAAGACCTTTTTCCCATGGCAGGAAATAGTCCTCTTCAACCACGATGACATCACCGTTTATCAGGTGAAGGTTATATTTTTGAAATGTTCCTTTGCTATTTAAACCTTTCATTTTATCCTCTCTTTCAAAAAAACACCGACTGATTCTGAATTGAACCAATCGGTGTTAATCATATTGCTATTAAATTATTGATTGTCAAACGTCAGCCGCATTTGGTACCAAACCGCGCCGCCGTGAGTCGAGTCGGACTTGCCTTCGCTCTTGAATCCGAATTTCTGATAAAACGGAATCAAATGATCCTTGCAGGTCAGAACAAGACCTTTACGACCTTGCTCTCTGCTGTCGTCGATCACCTGCCGCATGACGCGCTGCGCGTATCCTCTGTAACGGTGGAACGGATGTGTAGCAACGGACAACAGCATAAGCCAAGCGCCGTTGACATCATACTTCTCAGGTGTGTGGAACATATCGTCTGTCAAGTTAACAGCATTTGTCGGGAGTCCATGAACAAACGAAAGCACCTCGCCGCAATCGTCAAGAAGCCAAAAGAAATCGCCGTTCAGCTCCAAACGGTCTTTGATTTCTTCTTTTTTCGCCGCCTCGGTTTTGTGAAACGAAGCGGTTTCTATCAGCGTAATGATATCCAAATCATCAATCGTCGCGTGTCTGATCGTCATATGCGTCTCCTTTTCTGCGTTTCTTTATCTTAACGCCTGTCAGCTCGAAGCTCATGTCGAGCAGCATTTTGATTTGCTCATCGTCAACGCTGCCGTCCAAAGCAACGGATATCCATTTGTCCTTGCTCATGTGATAAGCGGGAAAGATGCCCTTTTCCGATCTCAGCGAACCGATCAGTACCGGGTCGCATTTGAGATTGACAACATCGATCATACCGTCCTCGCGCAAGCCCAGCCTTGATTTCGGAATATCCATCACCAGGGCAAACCATTTGCGGTTGTTCGAGTGACGGTAAACGGCGAAGGTGGGATTGCTCTCCCAAGGGAAGTCGGGCGTTACGCCGTAGACTTCAAAAATATACTTTTGAAAATCCTGCTTATTCAATGCTATCTCCGCCCTGAAGTTTTTCTCTGGTATTATCATAACAGAAAACGATGCCTTTGTCTATCGCAAATCACATACTCATGCCCGATTCTTCGCCGATGGATTCGTCGCAGTATTCATCGGCGATCACCGCGTTCAGCTCGCCGTCCGCATATTCAACGCTCTTGAATTCAAGACGGTTGTTCAGCATATCGGCAAGCAGAATCTTATCCAATACGTTCGGCTGAAAATCATTTTCAATGTCGGATAAATCGGAATGAAACTCGCCGTCCTGCTGACTGTTCACCGCGAGCTGTGCCACTTCCTCGGCCGTATCCATCATGTCCTGATTAAACGCTCTCAGGCTCGGATACTGTTCCATAGCGAGCAGTTGCTTTGCGTTTGGAAGGTAAGCCGAGTATCTCGGATAGTTATAGCCCTGCGGATCAATAAGAATGCCGTCGTCGCCGGATTTATCGAGAACCAAAATGCAGTGACGAGTACTGTCGTTGGTTACGGGCAGCTTGTCGCGCAATTCCTCAATGAATTCAAAATCATCAAGCGTGCAGTTTTTCAGATATTCAAACTGCCAGTGGCCAAGCGTAACCACTTCGTCTACCTGACAGTGCTCGGTTTGCAGATCGGTTGCTTTATAATAAAGTGGGGTTTCAATAATCATCTGCCGCCTGCCTTTCCGAACATAGCGGATTTATAATCCGGAGCGATAACCTGCAGAAGATACCGCTCGTTTCCGCAGCGATAGAGACAGGAGCCGCGGTCGGGATACTTAATCAACTCGAATTCGCTCGGCTCAACCATCAAAGCGTCCATATATTCCTTTGGGTTAATCTGACCTGCATTGAACAAGAAATGATGCGTCGGGATAGAGAACAGCGGTTTGGTGAACTCGCGGATACCCGGAATCAGAAAATCCTCAATGTTCTGCGATGCGAGGATAATGGAGCTGTCCTTTTTACGGACACGCTTCATGGCGTTTCGGATATATTCGATCGACGTCATATTTGTCAGAAATAAATAGAGCTCGTCTATCGATGCCGCCGTACTTCCTTTGCCGAGAAGCTGATTGCTCATGTAGGAGAGAATATTGAACAGAAGAGCGTCTTTCAGCTTTTTGTTCGTGTCCATTAATCCCTTAACGCCGAATACAAGAAAATCGGAATTGTTGATATTCGTGTAACCGTTAAAGTATTTGCTCTCCGCGCCGACGCACATGGAATTGAGTCCGAGACAAACTTCGCGCAAAGTATCCTCAGAATACAGCGGCTTGATGGAACCGTCGAATGCTCTGTATTCCTTCTCGCAAAGTTCATAAAATTCTGCCATTGTGGGATAGTCTGTCGGTTTGAGCTTGTCGTAATCGGTGGTGTCGGTGATGCCGAAGCGGTTGTACAGCTTGATCAGCATCAGCTCGATCGTGTCGATATGCGCGTCGGTGAAATCCTTGTAGCTGCGAAAGAAGTCCTTGAGGAAGGCAATGTGCTGACTCAATCGAGTTGCCTTCTTAAAGGCTTCGGGAGTGTCGATGTCAATCTCACCCGAACCGTCCGTCCACGCTTTCGGTTCCAGCGGATTGATGATGCTGTCACCTGACATGAAATCGATATAGGTACCGCCAAGTGCGGAGCAGATTTCCTCATACTCCGCTTCGGGATCAAGGCATATGATAGATTTTCCTGACTCGCGGATATTGGTCAGGATCAGTTTGAGCAAGTAGCTCTTGCCCTGACCGGAGTTACCGAGAATCAGGATATTGGACGTCGTCTTATCTTCGGCTCGTCGGTCAAAATCGACCAGAATATTCGTGCCGAACTTATCGCGCCCAATGTACAAGCCCTTGGGATCGGTTTTGCCGGAGAAGTTGAACGGATAGAGATTGGCAACAGAGCTTGACGGCAGTACGCGTTCAAACTGTGCACCGAACTGATTCGCGCCGACGGGCAGAACAGAAAGAAATCCTTCCTTTTGCCGCAGCGTCAGCTTATCGACTGAGATTTTGGAGCGCGTCAGCTCCATTGTGATGTCACTCTGCAAATCACGGAGCTTTTTGAGCGACTTAGCCTTCAGCTCGATGTAGACACAGCAGTGGAGCAGAATCTCTTTGTTTTTTCTGAGGTTCGTTATAAGCTGAATCACATCCTGCAGATTGCCCTCTGCTTCAATGGTGTCGTTAACGTCGGTACCGCCTGTTTTCAGCTTGTTGGTACGGGTAGCGTTCGACATGATTTTTCGCTGCTCAAATGACTCTACGAGCCTATGATAAATACGCAGGGTTACGCCGTTGCGGTCACCAAGCTGAGAAAGAATTGCCTGTTCCTCAGTGGTCGGGGGATATTCTTTGATTGCCCATACCGAACGGAAGCTGTCACCGACAATGTAATAATCGGTGTGAAATTTAACCGTTGACGGCAGAATGCAGTCAAAGAAGTCCTTGGTTCGGATTTCTTCCTGTTGCTCGGGCGTAATGATTTTTGTTTTTTTCTTTGACATTTTTCCTCCTTACGCCGTTTTGCGCACGCAAGGAGGGTGTGATAAAAAACAGCCGTTCAGCGAACGCAAAACGACTGATAATGATTATTTATTTGTTCTTCACGGCTACCACAATAACGCGGTCATCCTGACCTGTGTTAGTACACGTCGACAGTGTAAGGAGCTTCTGACCATACTCCGGCTGATTCCCGAGAGTATAAAGCGCTCTCTGCGACAAGTTCTTTACCTTCTGGTCAAAATACGCCTGATTGGGTGCATCCTTCAGATTGTAAAACAAATCATCGCTCTTAACTCTTGCCGCACAGTATACCGTATAGATTTTCTCTCCCTGCTCGGTTTCGAGCTGTATGGTTGTGTGTTGCTGTGCATAGCTTTTGGTCATGTAGTTGAGCAGAGGTGCGAACATGGTGCCGCCGTTCATATCATGACCGTAGATAATCATGTTAGTGCCGTAAACGGTACAGTCCGCGTCGAGGAACGGTACTCCCGAAACGCTGTAGTTTCCGTAAAAACTCCTGTTAAGATATTTCTCCGGATCGTTCGGGGTGTGCATTACCGGATAGTCAACGGTTGTGCCGGGGATTGTCAGCCACGCGATACACTCGCTGTTGATTTCGCGCAACGATTTAAAATCATGGACGCTATTCTGATTGGTATCACTGCCCAGCCTTGCAAATTCCCGTTCGTCGGCTCTTGCTGCTGCATCTACATCAACCATACCGGTTTCGGGTCCCGTTGTTGCTTCATCGTTAGTTGCCGATACAGTTGTCTGCCTGCTCAGTTCAGCAAACTCCTCTTGATTATCCTGCCTTTGTGCGTAATTGTTCCAAACCATGAAACCCGAAACGCCGAGGACAGTCAGGCAAACCGCAAGGCAAAGACAGAGTATTATTTTACCCTTCATTGCTGTTATTCACCTCCAAAAACTGCGCGCCATCAACGTCGGGCATCTGCTCGCCGTACATACTCGCGTCAAAGTAGATTGCCAGAATGCGTTTGATATCGGGTTTCTTTAAGTGGCGGAAATCAAAGCCCTGGTCTCTGAGCTTACGTTCAATATCCGCAGACGAAGTCTGTTTGTCTGATCTTCCGCCCTTTACACGAACAATCAGCATAAACTGTCGGGCCGTGGAGATGTCACTCTGTACGCTGTCAAGAAACTCCATATCCTTCTTGATCAGCTTGCGGATATTGGGATTCGGTTCTTCTTCAAGCCTGTCTTTGAGATAGAGCTTGTTGTCGTCGAAGCATTCGGATGAGTCTGTACAACTCACCTCAATATCGGGAATTGCTGAGAGCAGCATCATCATCTGATGGATTTTTCCCTCAATGTTCGCAGCAGAAAGCACCGAAATATTTGTCGGTGCAACAGCGAAAAAATAAAGCTCGTCCTTTCCGACTTTAATTCCGCTTTTGGTGAAGGTCTTTATGCCGATGAGCTGCTGTATTGAGCGTCCTTTCTTCTTTTTCAGTTTCATTTCTTTTGCCACCTTGGTCACCTCCATTCAAAGTGCTGCTGGGTTGAAATAAAGAATTTGACGGCATATCTCAGATAATCGATGATTGTCGTATCATCAAGTCTGATGCTGAGAAAACCGTAGAGCAAGGTCGCCGCCGCGGGAAGGAAAATGTGCGTCTGCACCAAAATCACAACCGAAAGCAAAGCGGCAATGCCCATGATTAAAAAATCACGCAGACTCCACAGCCAAAGATTAGCCTTGGCGCGCAAATTCTGCGGATAGATGTATGTTGTCATTGTATTCCTCCGATTTCTATTTTACCGAACGAGCCACAGAGCGTGTCAGGTTAACGGCAGTTGTGGTCGCATGAACTACACTCATCATATTGACCTTGACCGAGCTGTCCAATCCGAACTGCTGGGCAATCCTCGGTACCTCGTTTGCCGACAGCAGAATTCCCATGCCGAGAAGCATATTATCGGGGAATGTCAGCAACCCAAGGTATAGAATAGTTGTCTGCATGAACGCTGTCAGACATATTGCCGCCACTTGCTTCATCCACTGCACAAAGCCGTCTGTGTATCCTCTCGGAACCGAAAACATATACAGAGAACCGACCGCCATCTGAATCAAAAGAATGCCGCCGCGCTTGATGTTCTGGAAGAATATTTTGATAACGCAGTATGCAAAGGCTATCAGGCACAAAATATTAAACAGATTGTATGAAGTCTGATTTGATACCTTAAAGCAGCCTTCCAGAACAGACGTACTTTCGCCTGCAAGGTCAACTGTTTTGCCGCTTACCATCAATCCGGTGAGACCGTGTGCAAATGTGTTTTGCAGCGCAATACAGAATTTGTATAATTCTATCGGGACGATTCCAATCAGCGAGCAGGCAAAGAACCCCTTGATGACATTGATAGAGGCAGTCTTGATATTCGCTCTGCCGCTTTGGTATTCTACTGCTACGTCAAAAATGGCGACGACGGTTCCTGCGGCAAACAGCGCCCAGCCAAAATATGTGAACAGGGTTACGGTCGCCTGAACCCAGCTCAGGTCAAACATTTCGGCGCCCATTTTTCCCATTTCAGTAAAGAAATCAGCTACAGCGTTATAGATGATCTCATAAAACCATTTGAGAATCGCATCGAACACAGCGTTTGCGATTTCTGTGCCAAGAAAACTCACCATGCTGCCGATAGAGTTGGATATAGCTTCAACGATTCTGCTTATCCAATCGAACATTTATATTGTCACTTCCTCTCAAACAGACGCGGCCGCCAATTATGGCGACCGCTCTGTTTTGATCATAAAAATACCGCCTATGTATTACTACACAGACGGTTTGTTATTGGTATC
>CADASG010000051.1 GCA_902790475.1 uncultured Ruminococcus sp.
CCAGATGGTTTACACCATCAACGTTCCCGCTAACGCTGCAGGCGTTATCGTAAACGGTGCTAACGGTTCTCAGCAGACCGCTAACATCACCAACTTTGCTCCCGCAGGCGGCGGCTACTATGTAGACGCTTCCAAGACCGAGCAGAACGAGTTCGGCGCAACCGTATTCACTCCTATTCCTTGGGGTCCCGTAGAAGAGACCACAACTAAGGACAACGGTTCCAATCCTACTCCCGGTCCCGGAACTTCCTTCAAGTTCAGCGATGCTCTCGGTTGGGGCGACATCCGTGTTTACGCTTGGGATGCTAACAAGAACAACATCACAGCTGTATGGCCCGGCGACTCCGGCGTACAGGGTGCTCCCAACGAGTACGGCCAGATGGTTTACACCATCAACGTTCCCGCTAACGCTGCAGGCGTTATCGTAAACGGTGCAGGCGGCTCTCAGCAGACCGCTAACATCACCAACTTTGCTCCCGCAGGCGGCGGCTACTATGTAGACGCTTCCAAGACCGAGCAGAACGAGTTTGGTGCAACTGTATTCACTCCCATTCCTTGGGGTCCCGTAGAAGAGACCACAACTAAGGACAATGGTTCTAATCCCACACCCGGTCCCGGAAAATCCTTCAAGTTCAGCGATGCTCTCGGCTGGGGCGACATCCGCGTTTATGCATGGGATGCTAACAACACATCCATCACTTCTCAGTGGCCCGGAGACGCAGGCGTTCAGGGTCAGCCCAACGAGTACGGCCAGATGGTTTACACCATCAACGTTCCCGCTAACGCTGCAGGCATTATCGTAAGCGGTGCTAACGGCACAAAGCAGACTGCTAACATCACCAACTTTGCTCCCGCAGGCGGCGGCTACTATGTAGACGCTTCCAAGACAGAGCAGAACGAGTTCGGCGCAACCGTATTCACTCCCATTCCTTGGGGTGGCGACGAGACAACCGAGCCCACCGTTACAGTTCCTGTTGATGAGAAGGTTATCTACTTCGCAGCTCCCACAACTTGGGAAGCAGTTGATTTCTACTGGGGCAACACCTCTGACTTCAACGCTACTTCCAAGCTCCCCATGACCAAGACTGAGCAGACCATGGACGTTACTGTTAACGGTCTCACCACAGTTACCGGCGGCGCATGGGATGTTTACGAGCTCGCTCTCACAGATCAGATGGCTGCTTCCTTCGACGAAGCTAAGGTTGTTGGTTTCTGCAAGCACGGCGCAATCAACAGAACCGGTATGAGAACAGGCGACACCATCCTCTATGTTGACGGTGACAAAGTTCCCGTATCCAGCCTCTATGGCAAGACCTTCGTTATCGGCGGCTGCTATGATTCTAAGTACGAGAACCGCACCTACACCGGTTCTTGGGTAGACGGCGCAACTCCCGTTCCCGCAGAGACTGCTGTTTACTTCGCAGCTCCCTCTGACTGGACAGGCGCTGACTTCTACTGGGGCAACACCACAAGCTTTGGTTCCGTATCCAAGACTGCTATGACAAAGACTGACAAGACCATGGACGTTACCGTTAACGGTCTCAAGACTGTTACCAGCGGCACATGGGATGTTTACAAGCTCGAGCTTAACGATCAGATGATCGAGTCCTTCGACAGCGCAACAACTGTTGGCTTCTCCAAGAAAGACGGTACCAACAGAACCGGTATCAGAAACGGCGACACAATCCTGTTCGCTACTTCTACTCCCGGCGTTTACGCTTCCGAGAAGGCTTCTATCGCAAGCTTCGTAGGCAAGACTTTCGTTATCGACAGCTGCTACGATACAAAGTACGAGAAGAACACCTACACAGGTTACTGGGCAGGTGAGGGCACACAGCCTGCTACACAGCCTGCAACTCAGGCTCCTACTCAGGCTCCCACACAGGCTCCCACACAGGCTCCTACTCAGGCTCCTACTCAGGCTCCTCCTACTCAGGCTCCCACACAGGCTCCTACACAGGCTCCTACACAGGCTCCTACACAGCCCGCTACCGATCCTGCTCCCCAGGGTGACACAATTACAATCAATTTTGTAGCTCCCAAGTCTGACTCAGCTGAAAACGATTGGAGCGACGGCGTAGATCTGTACTATGGCAACGGTTCCGATTTCAGCACTTACACAAGAATTGCTATGACCGATACCGGTGCAACAACTCTTGTTGCTGCAAATCTCTCCACCGTTAAGACAGGTGCATGGAAGATTTATTCCGTACAGCTTACACAGGCTCAGGTTAATTCCATCAACTACGCTTCCTGCGTTGGTTTTGCTAAGAAGAACGCATCCAACAGAACCGATGCTACTCCTGCTCATAAGATCACTTATGCAGGCAAGAGCTACATGAGCTCCTACGCAACAACTCAGACTCCCATCAAAAACCTCGACGGCGCTACATTCATCATCAACGGTACATTCAATACCGCAAATGAGACTGTTACCTACAGAGGCTACTGGAGACTTCCTGAGACAGCAACTGCTTAATCTCTCAGGTTTGAGTTGCAAGCTATAATTTGATAGCATAAACAAGGCCTCCTGCCTCTTACGAGACAGGGGGCTGAGTGTATTATTATCCCAAAAACCAAAACCGGGGCAGCGCCTAAAAACGCTGCCCCGGTCATTTTTTGCTTTGTATTTTGTATAAGGTATATTTAACCCTTGGTTTTTTTATTAGGATTTTTTATCAGGCGGCACAGCAGGTAGGATGTTGTGCCAATCATCACGCCGAGGGTGTTCATAAAAACGTCGTCCGTCTCGCATCGTCCGAGGTTAAAGAAAAACTGAACAGCTTCAACACCTACAGACATCAAAAATCCGAGTGCGATCGTGACAAGGAGCCGGTGCTTTATTCTATCCTGAAAAGCAAACGGGAAGCTGAGTCCGAACGGCATGAACAGCAGAACGTTCATAAACATTGAACGGTACAGCTCGGGCTGGATCTTAGCATTAACAAATGTTGAAAACGGGATCAGGTTTACTATATGAGTGTTATCACTGTTTCTTCCGTATAACGTCAGCACAAATATTAGAGCGATCGACATCAGCGCTCCGATGATCCCGGCTGTTTTTTGAGCCCTGCCGCGAAGAAAAAGCATCGCCAGAGTCCAGATAAGATATATAGCCACAGCTTCGATGTATACCGCGTTCATTGGCTGAACATAGAAATCGCGAAAAATTACCATATTGATTCTCTTTTCTAAACAGTTACTGCTTAAGGCAACACCGCACAATTCAGGTGTGCGGTGTTGCCTTAAAAAGCTCCATATTACTGTAGATTTCTTTTCGCTTTGCCGCTTCCTTCAGCATTACTGAGGTGTTCTTGTTGCTCCGCTTGCCTGTGATGAGCAAGCCGATGTACCTTCCCCCTTCGGCGATCCAGCCGAGTGGGGTGAGAAGCTTATGCTTTTCGATAAATTTGTAATCGGCGTAAACCTTGCTGTTCATGGTGCCGAACGCCTGCAGGACGATGTTTTTGCTGTCCACCGTGCGTTCTCCCCGGTTGGAAATGTACTTGATCTCGCGGTAACGGTTCATATCCCTTCTGCCGAAGTTGCCTCCGCTGAGTATGTCAACGATCACGGCTTCAAGCTGTTCGTCGGTAAAACCGGGGATCTGAGCCCATTCCTTTTTTGACGCACCGAGATATTTTTCGGAGACCATAGTGAGGATCTGAGCAAACCGCCACAGTCCAAAGCTTTTGAGTTTGTCTTCAAACAGGCTGCGAAACTCGCTGCTGCCGAGTTTGTCGGCAAAAACCGCCCAGTCGCACAGGTGGCGCAGTCCGATACCCTCGCTTGTAAGGTGAGAAGCTGTGTGAAGAAGCATGATCAGACCGTGGTGGAATGCGTCGGGTATCCGACATACCGCTCCGTCGAGCGTGATAATCTCAGACGTTTCGATCGTTCGGTTTATCTCGGCTTTGATTTTTTCACCGATCTCGCCGCCGGGAACGCCGTTGACGCTGCGGTGCTGCTCCCAGATGCTCAGCGGCGGACGCTTGTAGCACGTGTGGAAGCTGTCGGGATCGTCGCCGTGGTCTACGGTGAAGCCTGCGCTCAGCACTGCCTTTTTCGCGCGTTCAAAATCCTTCTCGGCAACAAGAAAATCCACATCGCCCATATCGCGTAGCGACGGATCGGGATAATAATATGCCGAAGCGACTCCTTTAAGTGCGCAGTACGGGATATCGTTTTGTTCCATCAGCCTGTGAAGCTCGTTGTGCTCGGACAGATTGTTAGCATTGCTGATCAGCTCGTTCATAAACAGCTCGTTGTATTTGAGGTATTTCTCAGGCTGTTCCCGCAGCAAAAGCTTTTTTAAGGCAGGAAAAACGATCGAAAAGACCGTTTGGAGCCGAGATTCCTTCAGAACCTGCAAAGCCGTTTCCGGATCCGTCAGAGGCTCGCCGCTGCCGCTGCGGAAAATCTGTTTTTTGACTATACAGAGCAGCGGATCGAATTGCCGTTCTATCATTTTCACCCCCGTCAGTATTCCGAAACTTCTTCAAGCAAGGGGTTGTTTTTATCTTTTTCGGAGAGTTTGATCTCGTCAATGTTTTCGATCGGCCATTTTATGCCGATTTTCGGGTCGTTCCAAGCCACGCCGACTTCGTCCTCGGGGTGATAGAAATCGTCGCACTTGTACACAAACTCGGCTTCGTCCGACAAAACCAAAAAGCCGTGCAGAAATCCTCTCGGGATAAACAGCTGCTTTTTGTTTTCCTCCGAAAGCCTGACTCCTACATATTTTCCGTATGTCGCGCTGCCCTTTCTCACGTCAACGGCAACGTCGAACACCTCACCCTTGAGCACGCGGACAAGCTTTGCCTGAGCGTGTTTATACTGAGAATGAAGACCTCTCAAAACGCCCTTTGAGGACTTTGACTGATTATCCTGAACAAACTTCGCAGTGATCCCGCCCTCAATAAACTTGCGCTCCTCATAGGTCTCCATAAAATAACCGCGGTTATCGCCGAACACCTTTGGCTCAACGATGATCACGCCTTCAATATCGGTTTTTGTAAAAATAAAATTACTCATTGTTTTTAAGCTCCGTCAAATATCTTTTTACAGCGTCCTTCCACGAAGGGAGCGGCTGAAAGCCTGCCTCGGCAAGCTTGCTTTTATCCAGCCTGCTGTTGAACGGACGCGCCGCCTTGCTAAGCCCGTACTCCTCCGTTGTGACCGGCAATACCTTTGTTTCAAGACCGTACTGTCTGTAAAACTCAACGCAGAAATCGTACCAGCTGATGTATCCGCCCTCGTTGGTGGCGTGATAAAAACCGTACTTGTCCGTTTCTATCATATCGGCGAGCAGGCGCGCCAAATCAAGGGTATATGTCGGAGTGCCGATCTGGTCGCAGACCACCCGGACGGTATCGTACTTTTTGCCGACTTTAAGCATGGTTTTGATAAAATTGCCGCCGTTTAAGCCAAACACCCACGCTATCCTCACAATAAAGAATTTGTCGAGGGTTTTGCTGACAGCAAGCTCGCCGTCAAGCTTGCTCTGTCCGTAGACGTTCAGCGGTGCAAATTCCCTGCAGTCCGCCTTCCACGGCTCTTCTCCCTGACCGTTGAACACATAGTCAGTGCTGATATACAGCATTTTGCAGCCGAGCTTTTTGCAAGCCTCGGCTAAATTCCGCGTGCCCTCTGCGTTGACGGCAAAGACCTTTTCGCGGTTTTCCGGTTCCTCGGCGGCGTCCACAGCCGTCCACGCCGCGCAGTGGATAACGGCGTCGGGGCAAATCTCGGTAAGAGCTTTGTTGACCTCCGCCTTGTTTGTGATATCAAGCTTTATATAATTTTCGTCGGTCCGGTCGATGATATCTGAGCCGACGCACTCGGCGCCGCGCTTTTTCAGCTCGTTTACTACATCGAATCCAAGCTGACCGCCGACTCCCGTTACAAATACCTTCATGCTATCTGTTCCCGTACATTTTCTCGTAATAATTTCGGTACTCGCCGCTGATGATCTCCTGCCACCAGTCCCTGTTGTCAAGATACCAGCGGATCGTCTTTTTTATGCCGTCCTCAAACTTCGTTTCGGGCAGCCAGCCGAGCTCCTTGTGGATCTTCGTCGGGTCGATGGCGTAGCGCAGGTCATGACCCTTGCGGTCGGTCACGAAGGTTATCAGGCTCTCGGGCTTGCCGAGCTCCCTGCAAATCAGCTTTACAATGTCGATGTTCGCCATCTCGTTATGACCGCCGACGTTGTAAACCTCGCCGACCCTTCCTCTGCGGATAATCAGGTCTATCGCCTTGCAGTGATCCTCAACGTACAGCCAGTCGCGCACGTTCTCACCCTTGCCGTAGACGGGCAGGGGCTTGTCGGCGAGAGCGTTGGCTATCATCAGGGGGATAAGCTTCTCGGGGAAGTGGTAGGGACCGTAGTTGTTGGAGCAGCGCGAGATCGTCACGGGCAGTCCGTAGGTGCGGTGATATGCCAGAACCAGCAGATCCGCGCCTGCCTTTGACGATGAATAGGGGCTGCTCGTGTGTATGGGAGTTTCCTCGGTAAAGAACAGATCGGGTCTGTCGAGCGGAAGATCTCCGTAAACCTCGTCGGTTGAAACCTGATGGAAGCGCTTGATGCCGTATTTGCGGCAGGCGTCCATCAGCACCTGAGTGCCGAGGATGTTGGTTTTAAGGAAGATCTCGGGATCCTCGATCGAGCGGTCAACGTGGCTTTCCGCAGCAAAATTCACAACTACGTCGGGCTTTTCCTCCTCAAAGAGCCTGTACACGCCCTCGCGGTCACAGATATCGAGCTTCACAAAACGGAAGTTCGGCGCGTCCATAACAGAGCTCAGAGTAGAGAGGTTGCCTGCGTAGGTCAGCTTGTCCAGACAGATAACGCGATCCTCGGAGTGATTTTTCAAAATATGAAAGACGAAATTCGAGCCGATAAAGCCCGCTCCGCCGGTAACGATTATATTCATTTCTTTCTCCTCAGTTCAGCGCGTCGATATATTTTCCGTCGATCACGTCTTTTAGATATTGTCCGTACTGGTTTTTCTTTAACTCATTGTAGACCGTCATTACATCTTCGCGCGTGATCCAGCCGTTGAGGTAGGCTATTTCCTCGAGGCAGGCGATTTTGCGGTGCTGATGATCCTCTATGGTCTTTACGAAATTGGTCGCGTCGGCAAGACTTTCGTGAGTACCCGTATCGAGCCAGGTGAAGCCCTGACCGAGAAGCTCAACGTTGAGCCTGTTGTTTTCAAGATAAATGCGGTTGAGATCGGTGATCTCCAGCTCGCCGCGCTTTGACGGCTTTAGGCTTTTGGCGTACTCAACCACCTTGTTATCGTAAAAGTAAAGTCCCGTCACACAGTAGTTGGTCTTTGGGTGTTCGGGCTTTTCCTCGATCGAAACAGCCTTGCCGTCGGAGTCGAATTCCACGATACCGAAACGCTCCGGGTCGTCTACGTAATAGCCGAAAACGGTAGCGCCCTTGCCCTGCTCGGCGTTTTGCGCAGCGTATGTAAGCCGCTTTTTTAAGCCGTGACCGGCGAAAATATTATCGCCGAGCACCATAGCTACGCAGTCGTCCCCTATGAAATCCTCGCCGATGATAAACGCCTGTGCAAGCCCGTCGGGAGACGGCTGAACTGCGTAGGAAAGCGTCAGTCCGAAATGGCTGCCGTCGCCCAGAAGCTCCTCGAACCGCGGCGTGTCCTGCGGAGTAGAGATGATCAGTATCTCCCTTATCCCGGCGTTCATAAGCACGGAAAGGGGGTAATAGATCATCGGCTTGTCATATACGGGCAGCAGTTGCTTTGAGGTCACCTTTGTCAGCGGATACAGACGCGTACCCGATCCGCCTGATAAAATAATACCTTTCATAATAGATCCACCGTTTCTAAATTATTTTTTAGTGCCGGATATTGTTATTTTGAACTTTCATCCTTTTCCTTAAAGGCAAAGAAGCGCTGGCCGATGTAGTTGCAGCCTACAAATACGCACATGCCGACTACCCAGCTCATGTTCGCGGCAAAGTCGTTGACGCTCATGCCGAGCATGGAGAGGTTCGCCGCCTTGCAGCCCTCGCTCACGAGCGTGGCGACGACCACTCTTATCAGCATACATACCGCTATGTTGATAACAAAACGGAGCACGGGCTTCCAGCCCTTTTCCGTATTCTTAAAGGTGAAATATTTGTTGAGAAAGTAGCTCACGATGCTTCCGATGACAACGCCGGCAAAAGCCGCCGCTCCCGCGCCCCACGACATGTTTTTCCAGCCGAAGGCGTGAAGCAAAAGCAGGATCACTCCCTCGCCGACCAGCGTGTTCAGCACGCCGACCAGCAGGAACTTCCAAAATTTGATATCAAAAAACTGCTTTAGAAAACTCATTTTACGTTACTGCTCCTTTTCCTCGTTGTGCTCATCCTCAAAGTTTGAGAACTTTGTTATATAGATAGGACGCTCCTTGGTTTCCATATATATCTTTCCGATATACTCGCCCAAAATGCCGATGGACATTTCGGTGAGTCCTCCCAAAAACAGCACCGCGCAGAGGGTAGTGACGTAGCCGGGAGTGGTAACGCCGAAAAACAGCGTCTGGATCAGCGTGATAAGGATATAGATCAGCGAAATAAAGAAGATTATTCCGCCCATTACGGCAGTGAAGCGCAGCGGCGCTACCGAAAAGCAGGTGATGCCGTCGATGGCGTATTTGAACAGCGAGGAGAATTTCCATTTTGTGGTGCCCAGCTCGCGGTCAACGGTCTTAAAGGAGACCCACTTGGTGTTAAATCCGACCCACGAGAAGATACCCTTTGAAAAGCGCTGGACCTCGCTGAGCTCCAGCACGGAGTCGGTCATCTGGCGCGTCATCATGCGGTAGTCCATTGCGCCGTAGGGATTTTTAACGTCGGTGAGCTTGTTTGAAAGCCTGAAAAAAAGCTTTGAAAACGCTCCCCGGAAGAAGCTCTCGCCCTCGCGCTCGTCGCGCTTGGTGGCGCAGCAGTCATAGCCCTGCTCCATCGCCTCGAGCATCTGCGGAAAAATCTGCGGCGGATGCTGCAGATCAGCGTCCATGACCACCACGTAATCCGCCGTGGTGTGCTGCAGTCCGGCGTACATGGCGGCTTCCTTGCCGAAGTTGCGTGAAAATGAAATGTATTTGATGTTGTCAAAGCGCGCGGCAAGCTGCTTCATTATCAGATAGGTCTTGTCCTTGCTGCCGTCGTTTACGAGTATGTAGCGGAAGCGGCAGTCGGGGATAGAGGCGATCACCTTGTTGGTTTCCTCAACAAAATGAGTCAGTCCTTCTTCTTCGTTGTAGCAGGGTACAACCAGATCAACTGTCTTCATCATCATGTCTCCTGTGACTTTTTTTGTTCGTAATATATTCGTGATTTATATTATACCAAAACAATCGCGAAAAGTCCAATCCTTTTGAAAAAATTATGTGTTTTTAGTTTTTTTCGTATTTTTTTATTTACAAATAATAAAAACGTGATAGAATAGTAAATGTATTATTATGTCTGAACACGGAGGTTGATTTATGTTTAAGACAAAAACCCTGCGTGAGCCTACCGACTTCAAGGGCAGGTTTGCCGCTATGGCGAAGCGCAACCTGTATGTTTGGCTCGCTTTTCTGATACCGTTTATACTAATGGTGACCGCGTTCGCACTTATGGAGGTTTCTCCGTTCGGCGATAAGCAGATCCTGGTGACCGACCTTTGGCACCAGTATTTTCCGTTCCTGGTAGATTTCCAGAACAAGCTGCAAAACGGCGAATCGTTCTTCTGGACATGGTCTGTGGGCGGCGGCGTGAACTACTTCTCGCTGATGTCATATTATCTGGCAAGTCCGGTGAACTTCCTGTCAGTTTTTATTCCGTCCGACTGGCTGCGCGAGTTTTTGATGTTCTCAGTATCGCTCAAGATCGCGCTCTCCGGCGCGTTTATGGCGTATTTCCTCAAATGCGTGTACAAGCGCAACGACGCCACGCTGCTTATCTGTGGCTGCAGCTTTTCCTTCTGCGCCTTTTTCATGGGCTATTACTGGAACACAATCTGGCTTGACACGGTGTGTATCACGCCGCTGGTGGCGCTCGGCATTGTGAAGCTGCTCACCGAGAACCGCTTCCGCCTGTATACCGTTATGCTGGCGCTTTCGCTGATCACCAACTATTATATCGGCTTCTTCACCTGCATTTTTGTGCTGCTGCTGTTTATCGTCTATCACCTGATGCGTTGGCAGGGCGCAAAAGCATTCTTCATCAATCTTGTAAAAACCGGTTTGTTTTCGATGATAGCCATCGGTCTTACGGCGTTTTTCCTGCTGCCTGCGTTCTTTGCGCTGCAAAACACCCACGCCACCGGCAGCACCTTCCCCACGACCTTTGCCATCAACATCGGCGAATCTAACGATCTGCTCGGCGTGCTCAGAGCTTTGAAGAGCATTTTGGGCAACCTGATAAACTTCACCTGTCCCGCGACCAAGGAAGCCGACGCTATCCCCAATATCGCCTGCGGCGGAGTGGCTGTGTTCTTTGCCTTCCTGTCGCTGACCTCAAAGAGCATCAAGCTCCGCGAAAAGCTTATTATGCTCGGTCTGGTGTTCTTTATGTTCCTGAGCTGCATCATCCGTCAGCTCGACTATATCTGGCACGGCTTCCACTTCACAAACATGATCCCTTACCGCTTCAGCTATCTGATAAGCTTTGTCATCATCGTGATGGCGTTCAGGGCTTTCATGAATATAGAAACCGTCAATTTGCTCGGAGCGCTGATTTCCTCCGCGCTGAGCTTCTTTGTGCTGCTGCTCGCGCTTGACGACAAGGGCACCGATATCATGTTCAAGGATCACATGGACTGGATCACTCCCACGATCGCCGCGTCCGCGATAATCTTCGGATTCATCACGATAATCGTGCTGCTGTACACCAAACGCATTATCCCGAAAAACGCGCTGATCGCCTCCATGCTGATAGTTTCAATTGCCCAGAGCGGCTTCACCGCCTACTGCGGCGTAAACAGAACAATGGTCACCACGACCATTGAGTACCCCCGCGGCGAGGAAACCACAGCCGAGCTGATCGACGCCATGTATCAGCTCGAGGATGAGTCCGCCGATCTGTGGCGAGCCGAGGTCACATCCACGCAGACGCTCAACGACGGTGCGCTCAACGGCTACCACGGTCTGTCGATGTTCAACTCAATGTCCAACGAGAGCATGACGCAGTTCTTTGAGAACTTCGGTATGATGGGCTGGAAGTCGGGCAACCGCTACACCTACGCCGAGGGCTCTCCCGTAACCAACACTTTCATGAACCTCAAATACCTTATCCTGCGCGACGACGTTATCCACAACACTTACGACTTGACCGAGGTGCGCAGCATAAACAACGAAAAGCTCTATTCAAACAACCATTATCTGCCCATGGGCTTTATGGTAAACAAGGGACTTGAAAACTGGACAGAAAACGAAAACGAGGATCAGTTCAATCCCTTTGACAAGCAAAATGAGTTCTTCCGCGCCGCGACGGGGATCGCACAGCCCGTATATACCGCCCTTGAGGTCGAAACTCAGGGACACAGCGCCGAGGACGTTGTTTCCGTAAACAAAACCGCCTACGGAGAATACAGCTTCCGCGCGGTAAACGCCACCGCTCAGATGATGCTGAAATGGAACTACACCGCTCCCAAGGACGGTCTCTATATGATGTACGCAGATGTTTACGAGTCGGATGATATCACCGTAGCTCAGAACGGAGTGCAGCAAAACAAGAAATACCAAATGAGCCGCCCCTATATCGCTTCCATCGGCTATTTCAGCAAGGGCGACAAGATCTCGGTTATCGCGAACCCCAAGGCAGGCAGCAGCGGCACTGCAAGAGTTTATGTAGACGTGCTCAATGCAGAAGTGTTCGAGCAGGGCTATCAGCAGCTGAGCGCCCAGACTCTCAGAGCAACCGAAAGCAGCTCCAACTCGCTTAAAGGCGACATCATCGTTTATCAGGACGGTCTGTTCTACACCTCAATTCCCTATGAGGAGGGCTGGACTGCCAAGGTAGACGGCGAGCCTGTTGAAATAATACCCGTCGGCGGCTCCCTCGTAGCGTTTGAGCTGGGTACGGGTCAGCATGAGATCGAGCTCGTATACTATCCCAAGGGCTTCTGGCCGGGTCTCGCGGTCACCGTGACCTGTATGCTGGCGTTCGCGCTGATCTGCTTCCTGGTTTATAAAAAGAAAAAGCGCCTGCTCCCCGACGAAACATACAGCCCTCTCAGCTTCCCCGAAAACGAAGGCTACGAGTACGACGAGCCCTTATACGACGAGATGAAACAGCTCCCGTCCAAAAAGAAGAAAAAAATCAAAAAAGTAAAGCTTGTTGAAGAAAAAACAGAGGAAAAAGCAGAAGAAATAATCAAGGAAGAGCAAACGCAGTAACCAATAACCCCGTCCCGAGGTAAATCCCGGGACGGGGTTTGATGTTTTTGGACAGAATCTCATGTTTGTTAATGCTATGGATCAGATGTCATTTCGACCGGGTACCCCGGTTGTCAGTACGCGTGGAGATATTCCCTTCGGCGACGAGCCGTCGTTTTCTGTCAGGGAGATTTCTCGACTATTCGCTGTCGCGAATTCGGCTTACGCCGACCGCTCGAAATGACATATGAAGGAAACGTGCTAAAGGCTCGAAATGACGTATTGGGGAACTGTACCAAACGTGCGCCACAACAATACGTTAGCGTTTCAACCTGTATGGGCTTGCATTGCAAGCCCGCTGCGCCGACGTTGTTATTGTCCGTTTGTTTTTAGAAAGCAGCCTTACGTTTGTCGGTGAATGAAAAGCCCCCTTTGTTAAAGGGGGAGGCGCGCCCTAAAGGCGCGACGGGGGATTTGC
>CADASG010000052.1 GCA_902790475.1 uncultured Ruminococcus sp.
TATAAATATCTGATAATGCTGCAAAAGGAATACCGGGATATTCTAGAGTTCTGTTTTGAATCGAAGTATTATTCTGAGGTGCTGGGCGATATGACGGCTTCCGCGCGGTATTATCTTTATCGGAAGATAAATAATATGCCGCCCTTCGTTGAATTCAACGAAGAACAGCGGTTGATAATGGGAGACAAAAAATCTCCGTTGAATTATGATTTTTCAGCATTTGCTGATTTTGCGCAGGAACACGACATAGACGTAGCCACACTAATATATTTTCATAACTATAATCACAATCCGGTTCTCCGTTATCGGTGCGAGAGCCTGCATGAATTCTTGGAGCTTGAGCTTTGCAAGCTGATCGAATACAAAGTCAATTTAAAGTGCTGCGAACGCTGCGGGCAGTGGTTTACATACAAAGGCAACTATGACGCGCGATACTGCAACCGGACCCATTTAGGCGAATTGCGTTCCTGCCGCGACCTCGCCGCCGAGGAAAACTATAAAATGAAAATGGCGGAGAACAAAGCGATTCCAATCTATCGAAAATATTATCGACGTTACTCCGCCCGTGTGAAAGTTAACCAGATCAAGAAAAACGATTTCAAAAAATGGAAGTACGAGGCTCTTGTCAAGCGTGATGAATGCTCTGCCGGAAATATAACTCCCGAGGAGTACATCGACTGGCTCGAAGACTGTTTCCCCAACAGAAAAAGGAAGGACAAATAAATTCCGTATTCTTTGACTACAGCGTCTCAGTTTTTGAACGTCAAAAAGGCACAAGTTCAGAAACCGGTTTGATTCTGAGCTTGTGCTTTTTTGCGCCCACACGCCGCCACAAATCGGCTGTGTGTGGTTTGCTGGGCGTTGTCGGGTACAACTCCCACAGATTTTTTCGCGCAACACGGGGCGAAACAGGGCGCGTCAGGTTTTCTCGCTGCTCATCGCTTCAACCATCAGTCTGACAGCCAAAGGGAACCCCCCGGCAAAACGTGTTGCCGAGATTCATAAGAGCATTATGGTTATCTTCGGTTATGAAGGATACACAATCTAATTATTCAGATTCTTTTGAGAAATTTAAGTGTTTTAAATCCAATTTGCATAAAAATGAAATATTATTAATTGAAACTTGCAGAAACATATTGACAATATTGGGAAATAATGATAGAATACTCACATAAACAAAGGCGTTTTTCACGGAAGTGAAAGGCGCTTTTTCTATATATGGAGGAATGGCTATGAATGAACTCATCAAAAACGCGGAAACAATTAACCGTTTGCTTGCAAGGTACGGCGTAAAGTTCGGAATATATAAAAACGGAGAATTCAAGGAGCAGCTTTTTCCTTTTGACCCGATTCCGAGAATCATCAAAAACGGCGAATATAAATTTTTGGAAAAAGGCTTGAAGCAGCGTGTTAACGCGCTGAATTGCTTTTTGTCCGATATTTACGGAGAAAAACGGCTTGTCAGGGACGGTGTTATTCCCGAGGAGTTTATTTACTCGGCAAAGGGCTTTTTGCCTCCCTGCGATGGCGTAACGCCTCCGAAAAATATTTACAGCCATATTTCGGGTATCGATTTGGTTCAGTCAAAGGATAACAACTGGTATATTCTTGAGGACAATCTACGCGTGCCCTCGGGCGCGTCATACCCTATGATAGCGCGAGAACTGCAGCGAAGAAGTGCTCCGGACGCGTTCTCTGAGACAGGCGTAGTCGATAACCGCAACTATGCCGATATGCTCAAAGAGGTGATGGACTATGTAAACACGGGCGGAATCAACGTGATTCTGTCGCCCGGAAGATATAACGCGGCGTTTTTTGAGCATTCTTATCTCGCTGAAAAAACAGGCGCCGTTCTTACAACTGGCAAGGAGATTGTCTGTGAAAACGATAATCTTTACTACATTGATTATAACGAAAAAAAACAGAGAGTCGGTGCGGTTTACAGACGTATATCCGACGAATATCTTGACCCGATGACCTTCTATGAGGAAAGCGTTATCGGAATTCCTCATATTTTCGAAGCGTACAAAAAGGGCAACGTCGCCTTGCTCAACGCGCCCGGTAACGGCGTCGCGGATGACAAGGGCATCTATTACTTTGTACCGAAAATGATAAAGTACTATCTTGGAGAGGAAGCAGTATTGATGAACGCGCCGACGTACCTTCCGTATTACGATAACGATATGCGATATGTTCTTGACAATTTTGACAGCCTTGTTATTAAGGACGTAGCCGAGGCGGGAGGATACGGCGTTGTGTTCGGAAATTCATTGACAAAGGAAAAAAAGGCGGAGTTTATCTCATTGTTGAAAAGTGAACCGAGGCGCTTTATTGCTCAGGAGGTCATTGATTTTTATGACCTCGATATTTTGGATACCGATGGCAAGCGTGTTCCGAGAAAAGCGGATTTGCGCGCGTTTGTGCTTTCGGGAAGCGAAACAAAAGTTTGGGCAAGCGGTCTAACCCGCTTTTCAAGAAATCCCGATTCATTTATTGTAAATTCATCTCAGGGCGGAGGTTTTAAAGACACATGGGTATTATCACGGTAGACAAAACTGACCATCTGTTTTGGTTGGGCAGATACACGGAACGCGTATATACGACCTTACGGTATTTTTTTCAGAGTGCCGATCAAATGATTGACAGCAATCCCGGGCATTATGATGAATTCTGTCGGAAAATCGGCATTGAGAACGTGTATGAAACAAAGGAAAGCTTTCTGCTTCAATATCCCTTTGACGAAAACAATTCCGATTCCATTATCTCAAACCTGAACAGAGCGTATGATAACGCCATCGTTATGAGAGATTATATCGGAACCGAGACAATGGCGTATATCCAGCTCGCGATTGACGACATTCACAACGCAAACCGGAATATCACCACCATAGCGGATCTCGTTCTCGCAATTGACCATATTCTCGCGTTCTGGGGCTGCGTCAATGATATGATAGATAACGAACAAATACGGAATATTATCAAGCTCGGAAAGGGACTGGAGCGGTTGGACTTATACCTGAGTCTTGATTTGCCCGACAGTGATATTATCAGAGAATATCGCAGAATGAAGCAGTTTTTGGCGAAATCCAAGCTCAGATATGACGAAGGCGTTATCAATACAGCAGACAGTATGACTGTCGAGCCGCCGCTAAATCATAAAAATCTAAAAAATCTGCTGAGAAACCTCATTACCGAATGAAAAGGGTGGTATTATCAAACAGCTAACATTTACCTATCATCTGAGCTCCGCGTTCAGCGCGCCGGTTACGCACCACGCCTTTTCGGTAAAGTTTTTGCCCAAAGACACAAACAGACAGAAAATCAGCGGATTGGATATTTATGTTTCAAACGAAGTAAAATACAGCGTCGCTGAGGATAATTTCGGCAATAGAAAGCTTTACGGTCTGATTGAGGAAACACATGACAATTTTGAAGTAACGGTCAGCGGAACGGCGCAAACAGGGCTTGACATTTTTGAGGAATACTCCGCGTTTCCGGCGGCATATTCGCTGCTGAAGGTACATACATCGCTGACAGCTCCGGGCGAAAAAATCAGAGAGTATCACAAAAATCTTGAGCTTGAAACCTGTTCGGGCGATTATGAAAAGGCGCTGCGTATCATGCATACGCTCCATTACACCTTCATCTATGACGCCGGGGCGACCAAGGTACACGAAACCGCCGAAAACGCGCTTGCCCTCGGGCGCGGTGTTTGTCAGGATTACGCGCATATCATGCTCTCTCTGCTGAGAATGGAGGGGATTCCCGCGAGGTATGTCGTCGGAATGATGCAGGGAGAAGGCTCCTCACACGCATGGGCAGAAGCGCTTTGCAACGGATATTGGTACGGCTTTGACCCGACAAACCATAAGCTGGTAAACGATGACTATATCAGGGTTTCCTGCGGAAGAGATTCGGGAGATTGCTCTGTAATCCGGGGCAGCTTTTACGGCTGCGTTACACAGAAACAGACGGAAAACGTCAAAGTAGAGGAAAGGAACTGAAATTATGATTGAAACAGTAGCGTCGGTCGGCTTGCCGATTGACGAAAAATTAATGGTACAAAAAAACCGCCTGATTCCCGAAAACGGTTTAAAAGGCGGAGAAAAGCGGATCAGCATTGTAACGGGAACGCACGGCGACGAGCTTGAGGGACAGTATGTATGCTATGAGCTTCAGAGAAGAATCAAGGAAAACATCGGTTGCCTTACGGGTATTGTGGACGTCTATCCCGCGATAAACCCATTGGGCATTGATTCCATCACAAGGGGTATTCCCGGCTTTGATTTGGATATGAACCGCATATTCCCCGGCTCGGAAAACGGCTCCATGCCGGAATATATCGCCTCAAATATCATAGATGATTTAAGCAAAAGCGCGGCGGTCATTGATATTCACGCCAGCAACATCTTTCTTGAGGAAATTCCTCAGGTCAGAATCAACGAGCTTTCGCGCGACACGCTTGTGCCGCTTGCGAAGCTTTTGAACACGGACTATATCTGGGTTCATTCGTCGGCAACCGTGCTTGAATCCACGCTTGCCTATTCACTGAACACTACCGGCACACCTACGCTTGTTGTGGAAATGGGCGTGGGTATGAGAATCACTAAGAAATTCGGCGACCAGCTGACTGACGGCATTTTCGCTCTTATGAAGGAGCTTGGCATTTGGAACGGAGAGGTAATTGACCCGAAGGAGCCGATTATTTCCGAGGACGGAGAGGTATCCTTTATCAACGCCGGAAAATCAGGCGTATTTGCCCCCTGCGTAGAGCACTGGAAAAATGTGAAGCAGGACGACCATATCGGCGATATTCTCAATCCGCTGACAGGAGAAATAAACGAACGCATTTCCGCCCCCACCGACGGAATCGTTTTTACACTGCGTGAATATCCGATTGTGTCCGAGGGCTCGCTGATTGCGAGAATTCTTGCGTGAGGTGCGTTATGAAGGAAAAGATTGTATTTGAATTGAATTCTGTTTACAGAGATAATATGAGAATAAAGGGATATTCCTTCGGCGAGGGAGAAAACTCCGCCTGCATTGTCGGCGCGACGCGCGGCAATGAGGTGCAGCAGTTGTATATCTGCGCGCGCCTGATTAATATTTTTAAACAGCTCGAGCATCAGGGAAAAATAAAATACGGCAAATCGGTAATGGTAATCCCTACTGTCAACAGCCACTCTATGAATATCGGCAAGCGTTTTTGGTCAACCGACAATACCGATATTAACCGGATGTTCCCCGGCTACAACCTCGGAGAAACGACGCAGAGAATCGCGGCGGGTGTATTTGAAAATATCAGCTCCTACCAATACGGAATTCAGTTTACCAGCTTCTATATGCAGGGAGATTATATTCCGCATGTCAGAGTAATGCAAACGGGCTTTGAGGATATAGAGCTCGCGAAGGATTTCGGTCTGCCGTATGTATTCAGGAGGAACGCGCGTCCTTATGACACAACCACATTGAATTACAATTGGCAGCTTTGGGGCGCCAAAGCGTTTTCCGTATATACAAGCGCGACGGACAGTATTGATATTATCAGCGCGAGAGAAGCAATCAACGCCGTCCTCAGCTTTCTGAATAAGCAGGGCATTATTCAATACAGATGCCACGAGGGCTATATTTCGCAGTTTATTGAGGGACATTCGCTCATAAGCGTAAAGTCTTCTACGGCGGGAATCTTTGTGCGCCGCGCAAATGTTGATTCCAGAGTAAAAAAAGGAGAAATCATCGCGGAGATTATGGATCCGTACACCGGAGAAATCGCGGACAGGATCATCGCGCCGCAAAACGGAATCGTATTTTTCCACGTTAACCAGCCGCTGATTTATTCGCAGACGCCGTTGTTCCGTATTATCCCCACGGATGATTTGGTATAAGGAAGGGTTATTATGAAGGATAGGCAACCGGTAATCGGCGTAGTACCGCTATGGGACGAGTACAGAAACAGTATATGGATGATACCGGGGTATATGGACGGAATTATCAAGGCAGGCGGCTTGCCCGTTATTCTTCCGTTTACCGATGACGAAAATGTTATTAATCAGGCGGCCGCGCTTTGTGACGGATTTCTTTTGACAGGCGGACAGGACGTCGCTCCCGAACTTTACGGCGAAGCAAAAAGATATGACAACATCATTACCTGCAAAACGCGCGACAGATTTGAAACCTTGCTTTTGGACAGAGCGATCCGGCTTGATGTTCCCGTTCTCGGCATTTGCAGAGGGCTTCAGTTTATGAACGTCTCGCTTGGGGGAACGCTTTATCAGGATATACCCGCGGAAACCGATTCGACGCTTATGCATCGTCAAAATCCGCCTTATGAGAATCCCGTTCACGAGGTTATAATTGAACAGGACACCCCCTTAGCGTATCTGCTGAACAAGGAGCGTCTTGCGGTAAACAGCTGTCATCATCAGGGTATTAAGAATCTGTCTTCCGTGCTGAAATGTATGGCGAGGGCGACAGACGGACTAATAGAAGCGGTATATATGCCGAACAAAAAATTTATCTGGGCGGTTCAGTGGCATCCCGAGCTGTCCTATAAAACAGACGATAGCAGTTCAAAAATTTTTGATATTTTTGTTACCTACGCTAATTTGAGTAAATTAAATATTATATCAGGAGGTAAGGCATATGGCAGCGTTTGACAGAGTGCTCTCAGGAATACCGGAGATGGACAAAGCGCTCGATAACATCAGACTCGGAGATAATGTGGTCTGGAGAGTTTCGGATTTAAACGAATTCAGGCTTTTTATGGAACCGTATGTCAGACAGGCGGTAAAGGACAAGCGAAAAATAATCTATTTCCGCTTTGCGAGCCACGAACCGTTTATCACGGATGTGCCCGAGGTTGAAACGATAACTATTCCGCTTTCGCACCGTTTTGAAAATTTTACCGTCGAAATTCACAATGCGATTGAAAAGGCAGGCAGAGACGCTTTTTATGTTTTTGATTGCCTTTCCGAGCTTCAGACGGCGTGGGCCACGGATCTGATGATGGGTAATTTTTTCAGAGTTACCTGTCCGTTTCTGTTTATCCTCGACACGGTAGCTTTCTTTCCTTTGATTCGCGGAAAGCATTCGGTCCATTCCGTCAACAAAATCATTGACACTACCCAGCTTTTTCTTGATGTATATACGGGAGAAAAGGATATTTTCGTCCGCCCCGAAAAGGTCTGGAACCGCAGTTCCGATACGATGTTTCTTCCTCATACATATGAGCCTTCAACGGGCAGATTCCGTCCCGTGACCGACGGCGTAAAATCGAGCAGGTTCTATCATACGCTCGGCAAGCTAAGACGCGGAACGGATGAAAGATACATAGATTCGTGGGACAGATTTTTTAACACCGCGAAAATTAAGCTTGAAAACGGAAGCGATTTATCCGAAGATTGTGAGATTATGCGCGCAATTATGATGACGCGTGACAGAAAAATGCGCCAAATGGTAAAAAAACATTTTACGCCCGAGGATTATTTTGAGGTTCGCGACCATATGATAGGCACGGGAATGATAGGCGGAAAAGCCTGCGGTATGCTTCTTTCCAGAGCGATTATCCGAAACGAAGAGCCTGATATTGACGAAACTCTTGAGCCGCACGATTCGTTCTATATCGGCTCTGATGTTTATTACACATATATCGTAGATAACGGTTTTTGGGATATGAGAATACGCCAGAGAACCGACGACGGCTATTTTAAGCTTGCGGATGAATTCAGAAAGTTGCTGCTAAACGGAAGCTTTTCCGACGATATGCGCGAGCAGTTCGGTAATATTATCGAATACTACGGACAGGATCCGTACATTGTCCGTTCCAGCAGTATTCTTGAGGACGGCTTCGGCAACGCCTTCGCGGGAAAATACGAGTCCGTATTCTGCGCGAACCGCGGAAGCTTTGAGGACAGATTAAAGGAGTTTGAAAACGCTATCAAAATAGTCTACGCCAGCACAATGGGACTTTCCGCTCTTGATTACAGAAAGCGCCGCGGTCTTGATAAACGCGACGAGCAAATGGCGCTTTTGGTTCAAAGAGTGTCGGGCTCGTACTACGGCTCGTACTATATGCCCTGCGCGGCGGGTGTAGGATATTCATACAGCCCGTACAGATTTTTACAGACCGCCGATCCGAAGGCGGGGATGCTGAGACTGGTTATGGGACTCGGCACCTCGGCGGTTGACCGAACAGAAGGCTCCTATCCGAGACTTGTCAGCCTTGATATGCCCGAAAGAAGCGTTTATTCAAGCGACGCCGACAGACACAAGTTTTCACAGCGGAACGCCGAAGTGATAAATTCATCTGAACAAAAGCTTGAAACCGTGAGTCTTGACGCCTTAGAGCCTGTGCTTTCGCGCTACATGGGTAATGTTCTTTTGGAACATGATTTTGAAGCTGAGCAAAGGTTGAGCGAAATGGGAAGATACAGAGCCGTTCGGTTTATATCCTGCCAAGGTCTTGTAAAAAACAAAAAGCTGATGGACAGCATGCGCCGAATGCTTGCGCGCATTCAGTCCGAATATGATTATCCAGTTGATACGGAGTTTACAATTAACTTCTCGGATGACGGCGAGTATACAATCGATCTTCTCCAATGCAGACCGCTTCAGGTAGTTAAAGGAAAAAACTCGGTAGATATTCCCGCTGACGTTACGGAAGAGCATATTTTGCTGAGCAGCCGCGGCGCGTCTATGGGATTGTCAAGAGAGGAACAGCTTGATTGTATTGTATATGTTGACCCGATAGGTTACTACAATATGCCGTATAAGGACAAAATTACGGTTGCGCAAATGATAGGCAGAATAAATTGGCATTTCCGTAATGCCGGTAAACATATGATGCTTATGGTTCCTGGCAGAATAGGAACCTCGTCTCAGGAGCTTGGAGTCCCGACAATGTTTTCGGATATCAGCGGATTTGACGTAATCTGCGAAATGGAAGAAAGCAAAGCAGGCTATAACCCGGAGCTGTCATACGGAAGTCATATTTTTCAGGATTTGGTTGAGGCTGAAATACTTTATACCGCCGTGTTTAATAACAGTAAAACACTCGGCTTTTATCCCGAAAAGCTAAACCGTTTTGAAAATGTCGCGGCTGAATTTGATGATAGCGGAGCGCTTTCGGAGATTGTTAAAATATTTAAGGTCGAAAATTGTACGCTCTATCATGACATAAATAAAGAACAGTTACTGGTAACTCTGTAACGGATTTAGGTTTAAAAGGAAGTTCATTTGATGAATTACGGAATGTTCAGAGTCGCGGCGGCGTCATTGAAACTCAAGGTTGCAAATCCCGAATACAATAAAGAAGAAATAATTTACGCAATTGACACGGCTTTAAAAGAAGATATACGACTTCTTGTGACGCCTGAGTTATCAATAACAGGATATACCTGCGCGGACTTGTTTTTTTCAAAATCCCTGCAAAACGCCGCGGAAAATGCGCTTGGCGCAATTGTTTCTCATACAAAAGGAAAAAATATCTGCGTTATAGTCGGTATGCCCATTGAACATTTGAATAAATTGTATAACTGTGCCGTAGTAATTCAAAATGGTAAAATAATAAATATTACCGCAAAAACACACTTGGCAAATTATAACGAGTTTTATGAAAAGCGATGGTTTGACAGCGGAGAAAACCTGAATTCAGGGTATTGCGAAAAGTATAATTGTGAAATCGGAACGCAGAATATTATTCATCTTTATGATGATGTTTTTCTGGGCGTTGAGCTTTGTGAGGATTTGTGGGTTCCTTTATCTCCGTCAGTTAATATGTCGCTGAGCGGAGCGAACATTATAGTAAATTTATCAGCCAGCGATGAGTATGTCGCTAAGGCAGAATACCGCAGAAGCTTAATAAAAAACCAATCGGCAAAATGCATATGCGCTTATGTGTACGCAGGCGCTTCCGTATTTGAAAGCACCACGGATTTGGTTTTCAGCGGCGCTACCGCAATCGCCGAGAACGGAAGTATTCTCGCCGAAGGCAAACGGTTCAGCAGAGAAAACGTTTTAACCATAGCGGATATTGATGTGGAAAAAATAAACACTCTCCGAAAAAAGAATATGAGCTTTATAAATAAATCGGATTGTCAAATTCTTTATAAAGATAAACTGGAAAATGAAGATAACGATTTGAAATACCGATCTGTTAATCCGCATCCGTTTATTCCTGTTGATAGCAAAAACAGAAAAGCAACCTGCAAGGAAATTATCTCCATTCAGGCAGCGGGACTTGTAAAAAGATTAGAGCATATTGGTTCTGAAGGCTTTATAGTCGGAGTCAGCGGCGGCTTGGATTCAACGCTCGCGCTGTTGGTAACAACAAGGGCAATGAAGCTTATAGGAAAGCCTGCGGGAAATATTATCGGCGTGACAATGCCCGGGTTCGGAACAACCGGCAAGACATACAGAAACGCGCTGCGGTTAATGAATGAACTCGGCGTTACCGTAAAAGAAATCAATATTCGGAATGCGTGTTTGCAGCATATGAATGATATCGGCCACAATCCTAATCTTAAAGATATTACTTATGAAAACACACAGGCAAGAGAACGGACGCAGATTCTGTTTGATTTGGCAAATAAACACAATTGTCTGCTCGTCGGAACAGGTGATTTAAGCGAATTAGCATTAGGCTGGTGTACATATAACGGAGACCACATGAGCACGTACGGCGTAAACGCATCAATTCCTAAAACACTTGTTTCGTATCTTGTCAGCTATTTTGCCGAGACAGGAGAACATAAGATAAAATCAATCTTAACGGACATCTTAAATACTCCCATATCACCCGAGCTTATGCCTCCGGATAAAAAAGGAAATATTTCACAAAAAACAGAAGATAGTATAGGACCATACGAATTACATGATTTCTTTTTATATCATTTTATGCGTTTCGGGTTTACCAAAGAAAAGCTGAAAAAGCTTGCGGAGAAAGCTTTTAATGGGATTTATGACGAAAACACTATAGAAAAATGGCTGAGCGTTTTTCTTAAAAGATTTTTTATCAGCCAGTTTAAGCGCTCTTGTGTACCCGATTCGCCTAAGGTCGGCTCGGTATCGTTAAGTCCGCGCGGAGATTGGAGAATGCCCAGCGACGCTGCCTTTGAAGGCTTTATGCAATAGTCTTGATATAAACACAACATTAGCTTTGTGATGATTTTGCCGAAATTGGTACGTGATTTTTTTACAGGTTCAATTCGGGCATAAATAAATTGTGCTTCAGCACAAAAAATATTGGGCTATAAATTATTGAATTTAATTTTATCTATGGTATAATGTGCTCATAAACAAATCCAGAGCAACGGGGCTTCATCAATGTGTGAAGTCCCGTTTTTGTTTTATTATATTTGGAAAGAAGAGATTTGCATGACACCCGAGAAAATTGTTGAAAATCATAAAAAATATATCTTACAGTCATGGAGCAAGCAGGCGAGTATTAATCCGATTGCGGTAGCAAGGGCTGAAGGAATTTATTTTTACGATTACGATGGCAACCGTTACAGCGACATGTCTTCACAGCTTGTGAACCTTAATCTTGGCTATGGAAACAAGGCAATCGGCGACGCGATAAAAGAACAGGTTGACAGGTTTTGCTATATCGGTCCGTCCTTTGCGGCAGAGTCGCGATCAACGCTTGCGGAAATGGTTATTAAACTGTTGCCCGATTTGTTTGGCAAGGTTTTCTTTACCAACGCGGGTGCAGACGCAAATGAAAACGCGGTAAAAATTGCGAGAATGTACACGGGCAAAAATAAAATTTTCAGCCGCTACAGGAGTTATTGTGTTCTTCCCGCAGGATACGGAAAAATACCTGCCGGTTCTGGAATCGAACGACTTTGATATCAACGCGAATTATTGCGTCATCGCCGTTATGGTCGAAACAAACAACGGCGATTTGTCTTATAGGGCAGAGGACGCCATTGAACGCCTGCTTTATTCCGTTTGTAAGCATTTGGGATTTTTCAGGGTTGATAAGGTGAACTGCTACGTGTTGAATGATTTTACCGAAGCGGAAACGGAGCAATTCGTCAACGGCGTTCAGAATCTGCAGAACAGCGACCGCACGCTTGAGATGATTTGCTTGTACTTGGGTGATTCATAATTACTTGTGATGATTGTGGCAACGAGAAAGGTTTTGTGAACATCGACGCCACAACAGATTGGATATGTGAGTTTCATTAAGCGCACCCCTTCCTGTAATAGAGAGAAAGGCAGTGACTGAGCCACCACACATTAAATTCCAAGAACTTAAACAATTCTTAGTGTGCGGACTCGATGGACTTACTTATCTGTGCTTGAAAGGTGACTCTTACACTGATTAAAATGCTGTCTTGCAGACGAAGAGCTGAGAACAACTCCTCCTACCGTGCTTTGTAGTGTGCCTTCCTTCAAGTACATTATATCAGAAAACGGAAAATTTTGCGGCTTCCGTTTTCATCTCTATTTGTGCCGGTGCCGCACCGGCATGTGGATTAATATGATTTTAAATTTGGCAATAAGGTAACTTTCTTTTACGAGTGCTCCTTTTAACAACATCCCTTGAATGGAATATTTTCAACTAAATTATATTAAATAAAAAACAGTATGTCTATTTTACATTTCCAAGATAAGCAAAAAACAGTGATAATGTTTCTCCATGAAAAGTTAATGCATATAGCGTTCAAATTGAGCGCCTCGGCCGGCGAAATTGAGCAGTAGCGTCGCTGAAATTGAGCATTTGCGTCGGCAAAATTGAGCAGTGCCGTC
>CADASG010000053.1 GCA_902790475.1 uncultured Ruminococcus sp.
GATGGAGTGCGCCAACGAGGTTGGCGTAAACCTCAAGGAAGGCTACAACGGCGACCTGTCCTCAAAAGAAGCCGGCTCCGTCGGCGGTCAGATGGTCAAGAAAATGATCGAGTCTTACGAGAATAGCATGAAATAATCTTCGGGCAGTTTGAAGCGGCTGTATCGGGGGATTTCCCTGATACAGCCGCTTTTGTTTTTTATTTTTTTCTTGTTTCTGTTTCTTGTTCCTGTTTCCTGTTTCTGTTTTTTCGTTTATGTTCCTTGTATCTTATTCCATGGTATCCTTATTTCTCGGGATACTGCTGACGGAGCTGATCTACGAGTTTGTCGAGATCCTTTTTCTGGCTGTCATCCATCTGAACAACGGAAGTATCCAGCTTGCCGTTTGCGTAGTCAACAAATGTTTTGGAAAGCGAGCAGATTCCGCCGGCGATCAGCGCGAATATTATGGCAAAAACTCCGACGATAACGCCTGCCTTGCGGGGGCCTGTCTTATCCGCGTCCTTGCGGCTCATTATGCCGAACACTATTGCGGCGATTCCCAAAACGCCGGCGATCATAGCCATTGTCGTGTTAGCGCTTCCGTGAAGTGCCAGCGACGTACCGTTGAGGGGGTTTGTCGGAACAGCCAGCGCTGCGATGATGAGGACAAACGCCGCGATTCCCGAGAACAGACCGATAAAACCTTTTACATTCTTTTTCATAGTGATTTCTCCTTTTTTTAATTGATTTTTTTTTTGTTTTTTGTTTCTTTTGTGACTACAGTATAGCATACCGACAATAACAAAACCATAACAAAAAACGGGGGATTTTGAACTTTTTTAAAAAATTTTTTTGACGGGTAAAAAAACTGCCGACAGGGCTTTCCTGCCGGCGGTGTTGCCTATATGATGATTTGAGCCGGTTATTTAACGTCGCGGCTGTTGAACACCTTGACGGTGAGCGTCAAAAATACGGCAATGCAGACCAGCGACACTATGAGAGCGTTGAGCACTGCGGTGTTGGCGGCAACATTGACGTTACCTAACAGCGTGTCGGGCATAAACGATCCGATATCAAAATTTTCGGAGTGGAAAATACCGTCAATTGCTGTGTTGAGACCCATATATGCAAGTCCCAGAGAGCCGGTTCCGATGATCACGCCGATCACGCTTGCCAGAACCTTGTTCTGAATGCCGTTGCTGACAAAGAGCAGGATAGAAATGATGGCAACACTGAGCAGCCATTTGAGCAGCAGCGTCATGACAGCTGCCAATATATTGCCGTCATCGGTCAGGGTGATCATGCCCATTGCCGACAGTCCCAGACAACCGAGCAGGTAAGATAAAACGCCTGCGACCATAAAAATAAGATTGTGGATGCTTCCTACGATAAACTTGGAGACGATCAAATAGCTTTTGCGCGGAAGCTGTCCCGCTATGTTTTTGATGAAGCCGCCCGAGATGTCCGCGTAGAAGAAAGCGATGACAGAGGCGAACATCAGAATGATCAGCAGAGAGATAAAAAACGGTGTTGTTATTATATCTGAAAACGTAGTGGGCTTAACGGCTTGGGAGCTCATAAACAGCTTGGAAACAGAAACCAAAGCGAAGTTAAGCAGAATGTTGAATGCAGAAACTATGATAAGAGTAATGTAAAACATCGGGGCGTGAAACATACGCCTCATATCCATTTTGATCAGATTAGCCATTGTGCTGTCCTCCTGTCATGCTGAGATAGTAGTCCTCCAGCGAAATATTTTTGATTATCATTTCCATTACGCCGACGCCGCTGTTTACCAGCGCCTTGTTTATCTCTACGGTGTTGCCCATGGCGTTTTCAACGCGCAGATTTTTTTCCGAGTCAAAGGAAATATCGTTATAGCCCATTCCCTTGACGACCTCAGCCGCACGCTTGTTGTCGTCTGTTTTCAGCAGAACATACTGTCCGCAGCGCTCGTTAAGCTCTTCGACGGTGAATTCGTCAATGAGTCTGCCCTCGTGAATGATACCGTAGGAGTCGGCAAGCTTGCCGAGCTCGTCAAGGATGTGGCTGGAGATCATAATGGTGATGCCCTTTTCTTCCTTTAGGCGTTCAAGCGTTTGCCTGATCTCAACAATACCCTGAGGATCAAGGCCGTTGATAGGCTCGTCGAGCACTATCATCTTCGGGTCGCCGACCAGCGCGAGAGCTATGCCCAGGCGCTGACGCATTCCCAGTGAAAAGGAGCCTGCGTTTTTCTTGCCCGTATTCTCCAGTCCCACGGTTTGCAGCAGCCCGTCGATATACGCCTGCGAATTGCAGCCCATGGCGATACATTTTAGGCGAATGTTTTCCTCGGCTGAAAGATTTGAAAAAATGCCCGGGCTTTCAATGAGCACGCCCACGCCGAATTTGTTTTCGCCGTGCAGCTCATAGCTGCCGCTTGTCGGCTTGGAAAGACCACTGATAACGCGCATCACGGTAGTTTTACCTGCGCCGTTTCGTCCGATCAGACCGTAGATCTCACCTTCACGGACGTGAAGGCTGACATCCTTAGCCGCATCTTTTTTTCCGTAGGTTTTAGTCAGGTTATTTGTGGTCAGGATATAGTTCATACTGATTCCTCCTCGTTATTTTTTTCCGCGTTCTTTCGCGGGATTCTTGCATCTTATTAATTATATTACAGATCAACGGAAATGTCACGTGTTTAGTGATCTCAAATATACATATAATCCACGTCGCAGTCTGTTGCGGCGGATTTGTCGGCAGCATACGCCTCGTAATTTCGGTTTTCCTCAACGGGATAACGGCGCGCTGCTTTTTTCGCGGAGTATGAGCTGTGCGCGCTTGTGACTGACGCCGCGACTGCTGCCGCCGCAGCTGCTAAAATCAATGCTTTGATCATCATAAAAACCTCTTTTCTTTTTGTTTCGACAATATAATAACATACAGTGTATAACAAAACCATAACAAAAATCGGGGTTTCTTTGTTGATAACCGGATATTTTTAAAAATAAAGGCAATACCGCATAATTCAGGTGTGCAAAATAGCGTATTATTTTTCATATTTTATGATTATTTTATTGCATTATTAAGGAAAATGCGTTATACTTTAAGTGGGGAAAAAACTGATTTTACACACAAAGGAGAGATCAATATGTTACAAAGTAAGAAACGCATCACATCCGTCACCCTGGTGCTCGCCCTGCTTTTAGGCGCGTTTTGGACTTGTCCCACAGCCGCGGCGGCTGACGACGCTTTTCCGTCCAACGCGCTTATCATCATCGGCGACAAAATCATTACCAACAGCATGACGCTGGACGATGTTATCGACATGTTCGGCGAGCCTAAGATCATGACAGATTCGCTTTTCGGCGGCAAGACCTGCACCTTCTACGGCGACAACTACAGCGACTATCTGTACATTGATACCAACGACAGAAACAAGATCGTGATATACGGCTCCATCGCAGACGATTTCCGCATGAAAACGATCGAAGCCGGTCAGGCAAGCCCAAACTCATATTACGTTCAAAGCAAGATGGACCGGTACAACGGAACTCAGGATGTCGTGTGCGGCGCGCTGGATATAAACTATTATGCCGGCGGCATTGACAGAACCGCTTATACGAATCTGTTCACTCAGAACATCTGCGCCGCCAACAAGAACATGATCCCCCATTCGGTGGCAATGTTCAACGCGGCGACCGAGCTTTACGGCTACAATACCCCCGTCGTTTATGACGAGGACGTGTACGACCGCGTTTTGCAGCTCGCAGAAAACGGCAACAATCCTCACAACTACGCCCAAAATAACAATCGCAGCGCATACGAAAGATTTACAAGCTACGGAAGCGGCTCGTGGATTTTGCATCCGATGGTGTTTGCAAGCCGCGCGACAGGCTACACCTTCCCCGAAAGCAAGAATCTGGCGGCGTTTGTCAATTATAAGGTGAACACCTCTACCTATTATTACTGCGGCTCGGTTTCCGCTGAGCTTTTTGTAAATACAGAGCATCCGGTTGCTCTGACGGCTGAGGAGCAGGTCAAGCTGCAAAACGCCATGGAGCGTTATCAGGCGTCGGTGAACACCTGGAACGGCGAGGCTGATTACTACGATGTCGAGCCGTCGGTAAGAGAGCTGCCTATCGAGCCGGGCGTTATAAAGGACGCCAAAATCGATGGCGCGATCGGCTTTATCAACTCTATCCGCGCCGGCGCGGGACTGAAGGATCTCACACGCAACGACGATCTGGTTGAGGGCGCGCAGGCAAAGGCGGCGTATACTCGCTACCTGGGCTACGCCGGGATCAGCAACAACAATCCGCACACTCCGCCGCAGGCAGAGGGTATCAGCGACGAGTTTTATCAGAAAACCGGTATCGGCAGCAGCGAGAACCTTTTTATCGGCAACGTTCTGTCAAGTATCAGCAACGCGATAGACGACGGCTACGGCGACCCGATCTACTGCGGACACCGCAGGAACCTAATCGATCCCTACGCTACGCAGATCGGTCTCGGCTCGGTGGAAAACCAGAGCGCGCACAAGTTCTACAGAGGACAGTCCGACGACATTGATTTTGTCTGCTGGCCGTCCAAGGGGATCACTCCCTCCGGAGCCGTTGGCAACACCGCGCAGTGGACTATCTGGGCGTATAACGGATATATATTCAATAACGACACCTATGTTACCATTAGGCTGCTCAACAAGGACAACGCTGCCTGGACTATCACGCGCAACGACAACAACAATCGCACCAAGTTTAACAGAACGGCGATTTCCTTCTACAACGAGAACCTTGCGCTGACCGCCGGCTATGTGTACGAGGTCACCCTGCACAACGTGACCAAGACCGACACCCTTGAGGTAACGGACTACACCTACCGCGCAGCGATCGCAAATCTTTACAGCGGCGCGGAAGAAGCACCCCCCGAACTGACCCTCGACCAAAGCGAGCTGAACATCACAGAGGGTGAAGCTGCAAAGCTGCACGGAAGCCTTGACCCGAACGGCAGCAGCAAATATACCGTTGAATGGACAAGCTCCGACCCGACGGTTGCAACAGTTTCTCCCTGCGGCATGGTGACAGCGAAAAAGAGCGGCACGGCAGTGATCACGGCAGTTTGCGGAACCGAGGAAAAGCAGTGCGTTGTCACAGTTACCGCGAACGTACTGATGGGCGACGCCGACGGCGACGGCAACGTGAACATCAACGACGCGACCTTGCTGCAAAAGTACATTGCGCACTACAATATCGTGTCGGAGATCACGCTTGAGAACGCGGACACCAACGACGACGGACTCATAGATATCCGCGACGTTACCGAGATCCAAAGGTATTTGATAGGACTCAGACAAAGCCTTGGATAAATGAATCCTCTTTAGGCGACACCGCACAATTCATGGCGCTGTAAGGAGGTATGTCGGCTATGCGAAAAAGAAAAACAAGGCGGCTGCTGTTGATTTCATTCAGAACGGCAGGCGCGGATAAAATCATAGGCGCGTATATCATTTGGTTTTTTATCGCGGCTGTACCGCTTTGGATAATTGAACCGAATATACACAGCTACGGCGACAGTCTGTGGTTCTGTTTTGCCTCTGCAACCACCATAGGCTTCGGCGATATAGCGGCGGTAACGCCTGTCGGAAGGATCATCACCGTTGTTTTGTCGGTGTATTCCGTCGCGGTCATCGCGATTTTCACCGCTATAATCACAGGCTTTTTTATGGATCTGGCTCGACTGCGAACTAACGACAGCGTCAAGGCGTTCATTGATGATTTAGAGCATTTGCCCGAGCTTTCAAAGGAAGAGCTTGAAGAGCTTTCCGAAAAGGTAAAAAATTTCAATAAGAAAAACCGTTAACGATATTAAACACGGCGCTGTGAAGCACATGCCTCACAGCGCCGTTTTTCTTTAAGTGCTCTATACCGTTTTTTTCCACGGACGGTTTTTACCCGTCCAGCCCTTTTCTTTCCAATGCTTTACGTCGCGCTCGTTCCAGCCGTTTTTCTGCATTTGGCGCATTATGTTGAAAAACGCCTTGGTTTTCAGCCCGGGCTTCACCCTGCCCTGACGGAGCCTGATTTTTTTCGCGATCGAGGCGGTCTTTTTTTCAACGGACTGCTTCTTTTTTTCGCTCACGCCGTTCCAGTCAACGGCGGCGACAGCGCAGCCGTACTTATATATCTTTGCCGTTCCCCAGAAAAACAGGCTGTCAGCCATGTCTTTGTTGGTCGATCTCATGCCTGCGCCTGCCGCGGTTGATATGCAAACGCCCTGCTTGGAAAACATTTTTTCCTCGGGAGAGTGTACCATCCAGCGCCAGCCGTAGTGATCCAAAAATGCCTTCATCGCGCCCGTCGCGTGGTAAACATAGACGGGGCTTGCGAGGATGATAACGTCGGCGCTGTCCATTGCTTCGGTCAGCGGCTTTAGCTTTTGATAGTGCGGACATTTGGTTTCGCTTTCGCTAAAGCACTGTGTGCAGCCCAAGCAGAACTCGCCGAAATCTCTCGGCAAAAAGAACTCCGTGATCTCTCCGCCGATTTTCTCCGCGAGCGACCGCGCGATGTGATATGTAGAGCCCTTGTGGTTCTGCCCGTTGATTATAACCGTTTTCATAATTCGACCCCCAACAGATCAATGACCTCTTATTAATATACGCTTTTCATAAAATAATAGTATCACAAATCAAAGAAACATTCAAGCTGTTGAAAAAATATTATCGTGCTGAGTTTGTTATTATAATCGGTATTATCGGCTTGTGTGTGTGAATAAGCAGTTTGGTTATTTTAAACAGTTTTATATTTGTTCCGATGTAGCCTTTAGTTAAATTTGCATTTTTGTGTTTTTGCTTTTTATTTAGTTCACAAAGTTTCTTGCAATAAAACGAATATCTTTGTGACAGTTTTTTGCAAAAACATGTTGAATATCTAACCTTGATATGGTAAGATATCATAGACAAAATGGTGATTTTCCCCATTGTCAATCGCGTATAGAAAATCACAACAAATAACTTAGGAGTGAAAGCAAATGAGAAAAATTTTATCCGCATTACTGTCCGCTCTCATTGTAAGCGCGACGGTAACCGCCCTGCCGCTCTCAGCAAACGCGGCAAGTGTAAGTCAGGACACGCAGAGCGTAGGGGCAATCCAAAACGATCCGGTCGGAGCAACCGTTTCCTACGGAGATTTAGATTTTGAGTATATCAACAGTACCGAAGCAAGACTGACCAACTACCGGGGCAACAGCGCAAGTGTGTCTATACCCGCAAGTATAAACAATCACAAGGTAGTTGAAATCGGTGATTATGCATTTGATAGCTACGGTTATGCTTCAGTTGGACGTCCTTTTATGGGTAATCTTGAAAAAGTCATTATTCCTAAAGGAGTCAGAAGAATAGGCAATTATGCATTTTATTTTTGCATGAAATTGGAAAGTGCAACAATTCCTTCAACAGTAACCGAAATCGGTGAATATGCTTTCAATGCATGTACTCATCTTAATAATGTTACTATTCCAAAGGGTGTGAAAACAATTGAAGGAGAAGCTTTTGGTGATTGCCATAGTTTGAACAACCTTACGTTGCATTCAAACATTACAAAAATAGAAGCCGGTGCTTTCGAAGACTGCAGCTTTGAAAGTATTACTATTCCTTCAAAGGTAAAAAAAATTGGCTTCGGCGCTTTCAGCGATAATTCTTCTTTGAAAACCGTAACATTAAACAGCGAACTCGAAGAAATCGACGGTGATGCATTTTATTACTGCAACTCGTTAAAAAGCATAAATATACCTGATAAGGTAAAATCAATCGGCGAATTGGCTTTTTGCAACTGTATAAACCTTGAAACAGTCACAGGCGGTAAAGGTCTTGAGAAAATAGGAGCAGGCGCTTTCAGAGATACAAAATGGGATCAGAAAATAAGTGAAAAAAAGGGAACGGCAACATATCTCGGCAAATGCTTTTGTAAATATGTGCCCACAGACAGCCAGTTAAAAGGCTATAATCTTAAGATCAAAGACGGAACAACCTGTATTTGCCAATTACCTATTGCTAAAGGTTCTGCTTTAAAATCACTGATACTTCCCGCTTCTTTGAAATATATTGACATTTTGGCTTTTGGATACTCAGATGATTGGGGATATGAAAGCTGTTCTAATCTCAGTGACGTATATTACATGGGTAAGGAGTCACAGTGGTATAGTATTGACAAGGGAGAATACAACGATTATCTCTTTAGAGCCACAATCCACTATGACTACGGTCACAGTGTAAGCATGCCTAAGATCAATAAGGCTTCAAATGTCTACGGCGGAGTTGCGTTATCATGGAACGCAGTTGACGGCGCTAAAAAATACAAGGTGTTCCGCAAGACAGCCGACACAAACTGGACAGCGCTTGCAACAGTTACTTCTACTACCTATACCGACAAAGACGTTGTATCCGGCACAACATATTACTACACCGTTAGATGCGTCTCACCGGTAGACAGCAGCGTTTACATCAGCGGCTACAGCACAACAGGTATAAAAAAGACCTATTACGCGGCTCCCGTTCTTAAAACTCCGTCAAACGTAAACGGCGGCGTAAAAGTCAGCTGGGACGCTGTCGGCGGCGCTTCAAAATACAAGGTGCTTCGCCGCAACGCCGATTCCACCACATGGAAGGCGATCGGTTACACCACCTCAACCTCCTACATTGATAAGACCGCTGAATCAGGCAAGACCTATTACTACAGCGCGAGATGCGTAAAACCCGAGGATAACACAAGTATAAGCGGTTACGATGAAACCGGTAAGAAAAAGACTTATTACGCGGCTCCCACTCTTAAAAAGGCTTCAAACGTAAACGGCGGCGTTACCGTGACATGGGAAGCCGTACCCGGCGCTTCAAAATACAAGGTGATCCGCAAAACTGCCGATTCCGCATATAAAGCTATCGGTTATTCCACATCAACTTCCTATACGGACAAAACCGCCGTATCCGGTGAAACCTATTACTATTCGGTAAAATGCGTCAATCCCAATGATAATGTCAACATCAGCGACTGTAAGCCCGGACTGAAAAAGACCTATATCGCGGCTCCCGTTCTTTCCAAAATCGTCAACACCTCAAAGGGCGTACAGCTTTCTTGGAAAGCCTCCGGCGGCGCCGTGAATTACAAGGTATACCGCAAAAACAGCGCAGGCAGCTGGGAAGGCATCGGCACAACCACCGACACCACCTTCTATGACAGGGAAGCGGAATCCGGCAAGACCTACACTTACACCGTAAAGTGCGTAAATGAGAACGCCACTTCCGCTGTCAGCGGATTTGATAACACAGGCAAAACCATCAAATTCATTGCCGCACCCGTTATTTCTTCCCTGACTAAGACAGGAAACGGTATCACCATCAAGTGGAACGCTCCCGCAGGCACCTCAAATCATTACAAGGTGTTCTGGAAGAACAAAAACGGCAACTGGCAATCCATCGCAACTACCACCACGACATCTTTTACTGACTATGATGTTCAATCAGGCACAAAATACACCTACACCATCAGAGTAGTATCCGCTGACGAAAACAGCAACCTCAGCGGCTACACCTCCGGCAAGTCCATAACATTCTAAAAACCATAGCAACGTAAGCAAGGCGCAGTGAAGCAAGATTTCTTCACTGCGCCTTATTTTATTGTGGACAATTACTGATTAATCTGCTATTATTAAATCAGGCAAACGAAAATGATCTGCGCATTTTCGTAAAGAGCTTTATTTGATAAAATTTAAAGGAGCACCGGCTCCATAATAAATATAAAAAAGGAGAGTTTTTCATGAGCAAGGTAAAAGATTTTTTAGCGGAAGCAGGCGTATTTTTTATGGCGACGGTTGACGGAAACCAACCGAAGCTCCGACCCCTCGGCGCGTTTTTGGAAGCTGACGGCAAGCTGATCTTCGGCGTCGGCGATTTCAAAAACGTATACAGGCAGATGGTCGCCAATCCTCTTGTGGAGATCGCAGCCTGCAAGCCCGACGGACACTGGCTCCGCTATACGGGCAAAGCGGTCTTTGAAACCGACGGCAAATACGCCGAGCAAATGATAGCGGACAGCCACCTTGAAGCCATCTACAACGAGCAGACAGGCAACAAGCTGATGACCTTCCATTTAGAGGACGCAACAGCAGTAGACATCCCCGTAATGGGCGAAGGAGAAAATCTGCTGTGATATTTGAATAAGCGCCGGATAATAAAACAAAACTAATGAATAACAAGAGGCTGTGAAGAAATGAAGTGATGTACTTTGATCCTCACAGCCTTGATTTATGCCAATCTCAGATAAAAACGGGTCGGTCACTTTTTGGTGAACGACCCGTTTTTTTGGGAATGATGATTGGGTATTGCGTTAGTTGAAATGCATGTCCGAAAATTTATCAGAATTCTTCGTAGCTCTCGCTGCCGTCGGAGTAGGTGATGTGGTAGTAGCCGTGACCTGAGCCGTCGCAGTTGAGTACTTTTTCTTTTGATACAACGGTCTTTTGGGTCGGAGCAGGTGCCTGAGTCGCAGGAGCCTGAGTTGCGGGCGCCTGAGTAGGAGCGGGCTGCGGCGCGGGTTCGGGAGCCTCGGTGGCTTCCTCGACCTGCTGTTTGGTTCCTACTGCGATGATCTCATCGACTGCCTTGGTGACGACCTTTTCGTTTATCTTCTTTCGGCTGTCCTCTTTGCCGTCGATATACTTGACCTTATATGTGATCTCCTTTTTGCCGTTTACGCCCGACTGAATTGTTTTGGTTGAGCCGGCTTCAAGAGTATCGTCGCTTTGCTTTTTTGTACTATACTTGACTGTCTCGGTTTTTTTCTCTTCCTTGAACGTCACGCGCTTTATGATGATTTCGTCGCCTTTTTCCAGCTTTTCGTCCTTGTCGGGACTGATGATATCGTCCTTGCCGAGCTTTATCTTCTGTTCGTCCAAAAATGCCTTGACGGTGGACGCCTTGGTTGTGTATTCCTTGGATTTGCCGCCGTCGGTGAGCTTGACGGTGATCTCTTTGCTCAGTGTGATTGTCATGCCGTCTTTAAGGAAGCTGCCCTTGGGGGAGTTGGCTTCCACTCCGTTGTTTAGGGTGAAGCCTGCTTTTTCGACCGCCTGCTCAACAGTGCCGCCGATCAGCTCAACTGTCTGGCTTTTGCCGTTGAACACAACGGTCACCTTGGCGTAGCGCTTAACAATTATTTCCTTGTCGCCTTCCTTGAGCTCCTCGTCAGCGCCCGGATCGGTCTTGTCCTTGCTTCCCAGGGTGATGTTGGCTTGCTTTAGTACTTCGCTTACCTTGGTTCCGACGGCGGTTTCCACATCGGTGGTGACGCCGGAATCGCTGACAGTAACATTAAGCTTTGCCGCTCCGCAGGAAGCCAGCGCGATCACGGTGACGCACAGCGCCGCCGCGAGTGAAATCAGTTTGATGAATCTTTTTGTTTTCATAAATATCTCCTAATTCGGGAGCCTCAGATAATTCAGTGTCGTGCTTACGCGTGGCATTGATTTGTCAGAGGTTACCTTGATTGTATTTTCCCTCGCAGCGCGTCATGATGAATTCAGTCGTAAGCCGAATTACTACGCTTGCTTTCCGAAGGATTTTTCATATGAATTATTTTACCCCTTTACAGCGTCAATGTCAATACAAAATCTTCCTGTTAAACACATTATTTAACTTAAATTGACAAACGATTATGCGGAGCGGGAGCCTGTTTTTGCCTGCTAAGCGTGTACATTTGAAAGCAACTGTGGTATAATGGATTCATGATCTCGATTAAGCGCAGGGAGATGAAGATATGATTTGCAAGCCGATCGCGCGGATATATAATGACTTCCCGACCAAATTCGGGCTGCCGAGGCAGAGCGGTATGTCGGAGCATTTGATTTCGCGCATTGTTATGGAGCCTGAATACCGCAGCCCCGAGGCGTTTCGCGGAATAGAGGAGTTTGACTGCCTTTGGCTGATCTGGGAGTTTGAGCCTATGGGGAAGCGCGACTGGTCGCCCACCGTCCGTCCGCCTAAGCTGGGCGGCAATCAGCGGATGGGAGTGTTTGCCACGCGCTCGCCCAACCGTCCGAATCCGCTTGGACTGACCCGCGTGAAGCTGGTCAAAGCGGAGCTTCACACGCCGCAGGGTCCGGTGCTTCATGTCGCAGGAGCGGACTTGATGAGCGGCACGGTTATTTTTGACATCAAGCCATATCTGCCGTTTGCGGACAGCGCTCCCGACGCTTCCGCGGGCAGCTACGGACCGCAGACTCAAACGCCGCTCGAGGTGAAGATCGCGCCTGACGTCGCGGAGATGTTCGGCGAGGAGCAGCTGAAAACGCTTGCGGAGGTGCTGAGATACGACCCCCGTCCGGGTTATCAGACTGACGAAAGCCGCGAATACGGGTTCGCTTACGGCGGCTTTGATATCCGCTTCAAGGTTGAGGGGAATACCCTTACCGTCACACGAGCCGTTCCGGTGAAGGAGCAGTAACAACTTTTTAAGGCAATACCGCATAATTCAGGTGTGCGGATTGCGCAGTAAGATTTTTCGTCAGGTTGCACAAATAAATTGAGGTAAGGCTGTCGCCTTGCCGGAATTGTGCGGTGTTGCCTTAAGGGCTTCTCTGACAATTCCCTGCCGCGCATAAGCACGACATTGAATTATTGGAGGCTCCCATAAGACAAAAAACGAGCCGGCGGAGAATACCGTCGGCTCGAAAATATTTCTTATATTGAAAAATAAATCAAGCTTCAACCATCGCTACAGGGGCGTCGGGCGCGTTTCTTTGGATACTCGAAATGCCGTTGAGCGCACCGGCTTTAGCCTTGTAGCCCTCGGATGTGGCGATGATCTCGCCGTTCTTTGCCTTTAGGCGGAAGCGTATTTCGCCTGCTTTATCTGTGTACATCTCATATTTGGGGTGCTTCTTGACCTCAAAATTCTCGACTGTCTGATCTTCAACCTCAGCCATGCAGTTGTTTTTAACGCTTTCAATTCCTGCGCGGCAGGCTTTTTCGGATTTATAAATTTGAGAGGAAGCAATAATCTCGCCGTTGCCTGCCTTTAAATCAAATTTAAATCCGCCGTTCGCGGTTTCCTTTACAACAAATTTGCCCATTTTCGTGCCTCCTTTTTATTTTCGTACCGAAGCACTTTGCTTTGATACATTTTTATCTTAGCATATTTATCAAATTGTGTCAACGAGTTTTATATAATTTTATTAAAATAGCGGATAAAAATCTTTTTTTGTTTTTTGGCTTTGTTTTAAGCTTCCTTTAAGCTTTGACCTTTACAATACAGTCACAGTCAAGGAAAACAACCGATCATTAAAACGGAGGTATTATTATGATGAAAAAATTATCGGCTATAATTTTAACAGCGATTTTGGCTGCTTCAATGACAGCCTGTCAGAGCGGAGACGTTCAGTCAGACTCTTCCGCTTCCTCACAAACCCAGTCAACCGCTTCCAGTGAAAAAACCGAAAGCAATACCGCTTCCGAAACTTCGGCAAAAACCGTCTCAAACGGCGCGGTCAACGCTGACGAGCTTTTCACCTCCCGTGATACCGAGCAGTCAGCCGACCTCAGCGACGCAGTGACGCACACCCTTTCCGACGGTAAGGATATCAGCATCACCGCTGCCGGAGTGTATGTTATCAAGGGCAGCGCCGAGGATGTGACCGTGACCGTTGACGCTGACGGGCAGGACAAGGTGCAGATAGTTCTGGACGGCGCGACCATCACCAACACCGACGCTCCGGCGATATATGTCAAGAGCGCTGACAAGGTTTTCGTTACGACCACGAATTCTCAAAACACCCTTTCCGTTACGGGCAGCTTCAGCGCCGACGGCGAAACCAACACCGACGCGGTGATCTTTTCCAAGGATGACCTTGTGCTCAACGGTGAGGGAACGTTAAACATAAGCTCTACGCAAAACGGTGTAACCTCAAAGGACGACGTTAAGATAACGGGCGGCACCTACAGCATAACTTCGACCGCCGACGGCATTGAGGCAAACGACGCGGTAGCGATCTCGGGCGGCTCGATCACAGTCAAGTCCGACAAGGACGGAGTTCACGCGGAGAACAGCGACGACGACAGCAAGGGCAGCTTCTATATGGGAGGCGGCAGCCTGACCGTGACTGCAGCCGACGACGGAATCCACGCGGTGACGGTCGCGCAGTTTGACGGCGGTGAATGTACGGTGAGCGCAGCTGAGGGTATCGAGGCGACATATATTCAGATAAACGACGGCAAGATCACCATAGAAGCAGCCGACGATGGCATTAACGCCGCGAATAAGTCCTCGGCGTACAGCGTTAAGGCGGAGTTCAACGGCGGTGAGACCACCATCACCATGGGTCAGGGCGACACCGACGCCGTAGATTCCAACGGCGATTTGATAATCAATGACGGAACAATAACCATAAATGCTCAGTCTCCGTTTGACTATGACGGAACAGTGGAGAAAAACGGAGGAACCATCATCGTAAACGGTGAGGAAACCGACGAGATCACCAACCAGTTCGGCGGTATGGGCGGCATGGGAGGAGGTTCCGGCGGCATGAGAGACCGCGGAGGTATGGGCGGTCAGGCTCCTATGCAGGACAACGGCATGAGTTTTTGATTGAATATTAGCGATATAACAGGGGATCGGCTCTGAGCCGGTCCCTTTTTGGCGCGAATCCTGACGTTAGTCGTTGAACGAAAAGCCCCCTTTGTTAAAGGGGGTGTCGCGCCCTAAAGGCGCGACGGGGGATTTACATGGCAGGTGTTTACCTTTACGTTCAGCGTTATTATATTGATCAACGCTCTGCATAATTCTTGACAACCTCTTTTTTCGTGCTATAGTAGAAATATAACACGATGAAAAGAGGTTTTTCTATGAAGCTGCGTTTGTTTTTCAGTGTAATATTGGCTTCGTTGATGCTGCTTTGTCCGCTTTCGGCGGTTGCAGCGTCAGGCGGAGATACGGTTTCGGTCGAGCCAATCAAGCCGAACAATCCCGGATTTATCAAGGGAATGGACGTATCCTCGGTCATTTCGCTGGAGAACGCCGGGGTGACCTTTAAGAACCGAGACGGGGAAGAGGAGGATCTCTTAAAAATCCTTGCCGACAACGGAGTGAACACCATACGCGTGCGCGTGTGGAACGACCCGTACACTGCCGACGGGAGAAGCTACGGCGGCGGAAACAGCGATTTGAATACCGCCGTTCAAATCGGCAGACGGGCGGCGCGTTACGGAATGAAGCTGATGGTGGATTTTCACTACTCCGATTTCTGGGCGGATCCCGGCAAACAGACGGTTCCAAAGGCGTGGCAGGGGCTGAGCCTTGATGAAAAGGCGCGTCTGCTCTACGACTTCACCCTTTCGTCTTTGCTAACGCTGCGCGGCGAAGGCGCGGATATCCGCATGGTTCAGGTTGGAAACGAAACCAACGGCGGTATTGCCGGCGAATGGGAGCGCGGCGGCATGGCTAAGCTCTTTAACGCGGGCGCGAAGGCAGTGCGCGACTTTGATCCGAACGTGCTTGTCGCACTTCACTTCACCAATCCCGAGCGTGAGGGAATGGTTAAATACCTCGCGGATTTTCTCAATGAATATGCTGTGGACTACGACGTTTACGCAACTTCCTACTACCCGTACTGGCACGGAAGTCTTGCCAATCTTACAAATGTGCTTGGCTACGTTGCCGAAACCTACGGCAAATACGTCATGGTCGCCGAGACCTCATACGCAAATACCCTTGCGGATACCGACGGTCACGATAATACCGTCAGGGAGCAGAGCAACAGCAGCGGCGAAAACCTGCTGTGGCAGTTCAACTGTCAGGGACAGGCGGACGAGGTCCGCGCGGTGATGAACGCCGTCAACATCGTCGGAGAAAAGGGACTCGGCGTGTGCTACTGGGAAGGCGCGTGGATCACGGCAGGCGATACCACGGGAAAAACGGGCGCAGAGCTTGAGGAACGTTACAGCCAAAACAAGGCGCTGTGGGAGCAGTACGGCTGCGGTTGGGCGGCAAGCGCAGCTTCCGAGTATGATCCTAACGACGCAGGCAGGTATTACGGCGGTTCGGCTGTGGACAATCAGGCGTTTTTTGACGCGCAGGGCAGGGCGCTGCCTTCGTTGCGCGTTTTTCTGGAGGCGACCGTTTTGTACGGCGACGCAAACGGCGACGGCAGGGTGGATATCAACGACGCCACCGCTGTGCAAAAGCATATCGCGCGGCTGATAACGCTCGGCGGCGAACGCCTTGAAGCGGCGGATATCGACCGCAGCGGCAGGGTCAATATCAATGACGCCACGGATATTCAGCGTATGATCGCGGGAATATTGTAATTATCTCAACAAAATAACAAAAAAATCAGCGGTTTAGCAAAATAACACTTTACTTTGCTAAACCGTTGTTGTATAATAATCAAAGCTGCGTAATGCGCACAATATTTATTTTTGGAGGAAAAACAAATGAAAAAGATTTTGGCATTGTTAATGGCAGGCTTAATGACCGCGACTGCTTTTGCAGGCTGCGGAGCAAAAAAGGACGATTCCCCGTCCAAGGCTGATAATACTGCCGAGGCAACCACACAGTCCGCTTCTCCCGACTCCGCTTCTCCGGATTCCGCAGACAGCGCAGACTGGGACGCTATCGCCGCCAAGGGCGAGATGACCATCGGCATCACCTACTTCCAACCCATGAACTACAAAAACGACAGCGGCGAGCTGACAGGCTTTGAAACCGAATTCGCTCAGGCTGTCTGCAAGGAGCTGGGCGTTGAGCCTAAGTTCCAGGAGATCGACTGGGATTCCAAGGAGATGGAGCTTAAATCCAAGACTATCGACTGCATCTGGAACGGTCTCACCATCACCGACGAAAGAAAAGAGAATATGGACATCACCACTCCTTACATGGAGAACAAGCAGGTAATGGTAGTCAAGGCTGAGAACGCCGACAAGTTCACCACCGCTGAGGCTCTGAGCGGCGCTGCAGTAGTAGCGGAAGCAGGCTCCGCAGGCGAAGAGGTAGCCAAGGGCGACGAATTCTTCAAGGACGCGGATTTCACCGCTGTTCAGTCTCAGGCTTCCGCACTGCTGGAGGTCAAGTCCGGTACAGCCGACGTTGCTGTTATCGACTATGTAATGTCCATCGGCACACTCACCGGCGATTCCGATTATTCCGACCTCAAGATGGTCGAGTCCAAGAGCTTTGCTCCCGAGCAGTACGGTATCGCGCTTAGAAAAGACAGCGGTCTTACTCTCGTCAAGATGAACGCCGCTATCGACGCCGTTGCAAAGTCCGGCAAGCTGGCTGAGATCGCCGAGAAATACAACCTCTCCGATCTGCTCCTCATTAAGTAAGCAATGGATCAGTTTTTTAATGTAACAAATCAGCTGCTCGAGGGCTTTGGGCAAAACTGCTTTATCTTCGGCGTGACCCTCCTGGCGGCTCTGCCGCTGGGACTGCTGATTTCCCTGGGTTCCATGTCGAGATTCGCCCCGGTCAAGGCGGTCGCGCGCACCTTTGTGTGGATCATACGCGGAACACCGCTTATGCTTCAAATCTTCGTGGTCTTTTATGTTCCTCCGCTGATGTTCGGAGTACGTATCAAAGAGCGCATAATAGCTGCGGTCATAGCCTTTATAATCAACTACGCCGCCTACTTTTCGGAGATTTTCCGCGGCGGTATAGAGGGGATCCCCAAGGGACAGTACGAGGCAGGCTATGTGCTGGGCATGACGAAATCGCAGATTTTCTTCAAGGTCGTGCTCATGCAGGTGGTCAAGCGCATCGTCGCTCCCATGAGCAATGAGATCATCACTCTTGTAAAGGATACCTCGCTGGCGCGCGTTATCGCGATCCCCGAGATCCTTAAAGAAGCGGAAAACTTCTCCAAGCAGGGTTTGATCTGGCCGCTGTTCTACACAGGCGCGTTTTTCCTGATTTTTTGCGGCGTACTCACCATTTTGTTCAGGCTTGCCGAAAAGAAGCTTGACTATTACAAGGGTTAAGGGGGCGTTTGAATGGCATTGTTGGATGTTCAAAATATTCGCAAGAACTTCGGCAAAACCGAGGTGCTCAAGGGCATCAGCTTTTCTCTTGAAAAAGGCGAGGTGCTTGCCATCATCGGCTCCTCCGGTTCGGGAAAAACTACACTTTTGCGTTGCCTGAATTTTTTGGAAACTCCGCAGGAGGGCACGATCACCGTCGGCGGCAGCGTGCTGTTTGACGGCGGCGACAACTCTAAAAAAACAGAGGCGGCTATCAGAAAAAACCGTCTGCATTTTGGTTTGGTGTTTCAGTCCTTCAACCTGTTTCCGCAGTACAAGGTGATTGAAAACATCACCCTTGCGCCGTTGCTTGCGATGAAGGAACGGCTAAAAAAGGAAAGAAAGCTAACTGTTTCTGCCTATAAACAGGAGGCGGATTCGATCACAAAAGACGCGGAACAACTGCTCAAAAAGGTCGGGCTTTCCGATAAGCGTGACTTTTATCCCTGTGAGCTGAGCGGCGGACAGCAGCAGCGTGTGGCTATTGCGCGCGCGCTGGCGTTAAAGCCCGATATTCTCTGCTTTGACGAGCCGACCTCAGCGCTCGACCCCGAGCTGACGGGCGAGGTGCTCAACGTTATCAGGGGACTGAAAAGCACAGACAGCACTATGGTCGTCGTTACTCACGAGATCGGCTTTGCGCGTGAGGTGGCTGATAAGATCATCTTCATGGACAATGGCGTGATCGAGGAAGAGGGAACGCCCCAAGAGGTGATCGAAGCGCCCAAGAGCCGTCGCACCAAAGAATTCCTCTCCCGCTTCAATCAGTTCGGCGATTAACAAATTATCATTCCACAGACAGTCTGCTTCGGCAGGCTGTTTTTTTAGCTCGCGTATTTTTTAGCTCGCGTTCTTTACATCGTGCATTTCGGTAACGTCGGCGTTTCGCGAGATAGAATAGAAATATCGGAAGCTGTGAGGGCAATGGAAACTACGTTTCCTCCATATGTCATTTCGAGCGGTCGGCGTAAGCCGAATTCGCGCAGCGAATAGTCGAGAAATCTCCTTGACAGGAAACCACGGTTCACCTCCAAGGAGATTTCTCCACGCGTTTTTTAACTCGCGTTCTTTACCTCGTGCATTTCGGTAACGTCGGCGTTTCGCGAGATAGAATAGAAATACCGGAAGCTGTGAGGGCAATGGAAACTACGTTTCCTCCATATGTCATTTCGAGCGGTCGGCGCAAGCCGAATTCGCGCAGCGAATAGTCGAGAAATCTCCCTGACAAGGAACCACGGTTCACCTCCAAGGAGATTTCTCCACGCGTTCCGCTTCGCTCCACTTGATCGAAATGACATCTAATTTAGAATATAAACAAGCGTTTAATTAATGTAAACTGAACAATCCCAATCATCCGATAAACAGTGCAAAAATCATCGAAATATGGTATAATAAATGCAAGGAAAACGGCTGAAAAGCCGC
>CADASG010000054.1 GCA_902790475.1 uncultured Ruminococcus sp.
CTCGGCTTCCATTATACCGCCAAAGACTTACCTATGTGCTGAACCTCCACTTACCGATGTGCTGACACTCCCGACTTACCTATGTGCTGAACCCGGACACCATGCGCCTGACAGGAAATAAAGATTTAAGGCAATACCGCACACCTGAATATACGGTATTGCCTTAAAGACAACCACACAGAGCTTATGCCCCCGGCGAACGCGACACGTTTTGCCGAGGTTTAACCGATTTTTGCTTGATTTTTTTGAAGATATAATAAAGCAGGATTTGAACCTGCATGAATTTGCTTTCACATGAAACTGATGGTTACACCACGTCGGTGAAACCTGATTTTCCCCATTCCTATGCGGTTTATTGGAAGTAGTATAAGCATAGTCAACAAAGGTATGTCAAGATAATAGTTATTTAAGCCCTATACCCTGTGCCCACTCCTTAACAGCACTTTCTTCCTCACGCTCGGAAAAGCGCATACCTTCCTGCCATGTGCCTGTTCCTGCCATCTGAGCGAGCTTGCTGCCGCTGTCGCCGATACCGTCGCTGGTGGAGGTGCAGAACGGAATGACCGTTTTGCCGGAGAAGTCGTTGCCTTTGACAAAGTTGTTGACAGGCCACGCCGCCTCGCGCCACCAGAGAGGATAGCCGAACAGGACGGTGTCATAGCTTTCCCAATCGGGAACAGAAGTTGAATTGAGCTCAATATTTTGAAGCGAAGTGTCGTTGTGCTCTTTTTGAACTCTGCTGTTTTCGTCACGCCAGTTCAAATCATCCTCTGTATAGGGGTTCTTCGGAACAATCTCAAAGAGGGCTGCGTCGGTTTCATTGGCGACCAGCTCTGCGACGCGCTTTGTGTTGCCCGAGCCGGAGAAATAAACGACGATCGTTTTCTTGCCGGTGGATGAATTTGAGGAATCAGTTGTATCGGCTGATGATTGCGCATTTGTTGCAGACTGTTTTGTATCACTGCCTGATGATTGTGTGCCGCAGGCGGCAAGAGAAAAGATAAGTGCGAACATCATCAGTAAACTAAAAATTCTTTTTATTTTCATAATTCAATAACTCCTTCTGTAAACCCTAAATTATTAATGACGACCTTTCTTAAGTATTATAGGAACAAATGTAACAATGAATCCTGCCAATAGGATACCAAACATAGCACACGGAGGATAAAGAAAAACCGCAAACAAAATACCAACAGCTTTAATAATTAAATCCGCGCTTACAACTGCCCGCGTGCCATATTGGATCGAGCTGTCATTGTTAGCCTTGGCAACAGCATTTCCGAGTGCCATATTAGAAAATGAAACACACAATACAACCGAGCTATACATCAACTGCGCAAACAAATTATTAAAGTTAGCCGCAACAAAGCTCGTCACATACGGAATCAGCGAAGCAAAAAACAGCATGATAATTGACAGCCAGAGCACTGAATTTGTGATTTTTTCTATTCTTTGCCATTGATTATGGATGTTTACCCACATTGCGCCCAACCAGAAAAATGATACAGCGTATGAGAAGAAATCTGCTCTCAATGCCCAAATCGCCTCAAAAGTCGGAGCGGACGGCTTTTGCAGTTCCAATACCAGAATTGTCATAATGATAGCGAGAATCGCGTCCATAAACGCCGATAATCGTTCTTTGCTCATTTTTACCATCCTTTATTTTTTCTTGGTTCATATTTCAGCCATACGCCGTCAAACTGGACACGTTTTGCTTCTTTCAAAGTAAAGCCGACAGGAACACCGCCGGATAAGAACACCGAACGGTCAAAGGTGGTCGCGGTATCTCGCAGACCGTCTGTTGAAGGAGCAATCAAAAGGCTGAGTTCATCAATACAGCCTGCCTGTAAGAATGACCAGTTGATCGCACCGCCGCCCGAGAGCATGACGGTATTGATCGAGAACAAGTCTTTCAGCTTTTTCAGAGCAAGCGGAATATTCAGTGCGGCTTTGCCTGCGAAAATATAAGAAATACGATTCTCACGCAAGTGTGCGATATAATTATCGCCGACACTTTCCGTCAGCACCTGAATAACATGATAGCTTTCGCCGCCTCTTGTGACGGTATTGTCGTTCCATTTGAGCGTGCCATTGGTGTCGATACAGACAGCGTATTTTTTGGCTCTTGCAGCTATGAAATCAGAGCGTTCATAATGGATCTCTGATGAAGGAAGCAAGTCGATATAACCATCCGCAAAAATCTCGGCACAGGTCGTCGCGCCGTTGAGGATCGCGTCGGGGTTATACTCTTTTCTGATTTGTCCGTACTTGCGGCCGAGTGCCATCGTTTCGGGGAGCGTGAAAAAGTCGCCGTCTATCCTGCCGTCAAGGGAGCTTAATATATGACAGATCACCTTCGGACGGTTCATTTGAGCACCCTCGTTCCGCCGTACACCTCGGACATCTCCATATGATTAAGAGCATCGTCAATCGCTTTGACCTCGTCTGCTGTCAGAATCACATCAGCCGCGCCTGCGTTTTCCTGCAAGCGACTGAACTTTCTTGTGCCCGGTATCGGCACGATATACGGCTTTTTGCAGAGCATCCAAGCCATAGCAATCTGTGCAGGCGTCGCGTTATGCTCCTTTGCTGTGTTTTCTACCAACGCAATCAGGCTGCGATTCTTTTCAAAGCTGTCCTTCCGGAACTGCGGCATCATATTGCGATAATCTACATGCGCTTCAAACTGTGAATTTTGGTCGTACTTAGCTGTGAGCAGACCATTTGCCGTCGGAGAAAAAGCGACATAGCCGATGTTCAGCTCCTCTAATACAGGGAACAGCTTTTCGTGCCAGCGCGCCATCATCGAATAACGGTTCTGAATTGCCGTGAGCGGACAAACGGCGTGTGCCCTGCGGATTGTATCCTCATCTACCTCGGAAAGTCCCCAGTGAAGAATCTTTCCCTCCCGTATCAGTTCAGCCATAACACCGGCGACTTCTTCGACAGGAACATCGGGATCCTGGCGGTGTTGGTAATAGATGTCGATATGGTCGGTTTGTAATCGCCTGAGCGAGCCTTCAACCGCCTTACCAACGGTCTCGGGACGAGAATCGGCAATAACAGGCAGATTGATCTCCGGCGAACTGTAATCGAAGGTGATTCCGAATTTTGTTCCTATCTTGATTTTGTTTCGAAACGACTTCAACGCTTCACCGAGTAATTCCTCATTATGGTGAGGACTTTCGGGCAAACCGTAACATTCTGCGGTATCAAAGAAGGTGTAACCCAAATCCACAGCCTGTGCCAAAAGCTCGGTCATTTCCTTTTTATCCGGTGCGCTGCCGTAGGCGTGGCTCATGCCCATACAGCCTAATCCGACGGCACTGACTTCAAAATTCTTACCTAATAATCTGTGTTTCATCGCTATTCCTTATTCATGGATTTTCATGCTGTTAAGAGCCTTGACGAATTGCGGATCTTCATGATTGACAATCTCGCTGTGACCGAGGTCTTTCGCCGCGACTGCCGCCATCTCTTCTTCGGTCAGTTCAAAATCCCAGATGTCAATGTTTTGCTCCATACGCTCGACCTTGACGGACTTCGGGATAATCGACACGCCACGCTGAGCGTTCCAGCGGAGCACAATCTGTGCGTTCGATTTGCCGTATTTGTCGCCTATTGCCTTGATTTCGGGGTCGGTAAAGATACCGTGCTTCCCCTCTGCGAGCGGTCCCCACGCTTGCGGCGCAACGCCGTATTCCTTCATCGTTTCAAGCGCGTTAGCCTGTACAAAGAACGGGTGCAGTTCAACCTGATTGACGGCAGGGATCACCTCGACATTCTCACAGAAGTTGGCGAGAATCGCGGGATAGAAATTCGCCACGCCGATTGCCTTTGTCAAGCCCTCCTTGTAGGCTTTTGTGATACCTCTGTAAGCAGCAAAGTAATCACCCATCGGCTGGTGAAGAAGTACCAAATCGACATAGGGCAGATTCAGGTTTGCGAGAGAGGTTTTGACCGCTTCATAGGCGGTTTCCTCGTTTTTTTGGTCTTGCACCCAAACCTTGGTGGTGATGAACAACTCGTCGCGGGTGGTGATTCCGTCGGTGATTGCGCGCGCAACAGCTTTGCCGAGCGCTTCTTCATTCATATACGCTGCGGCGGTGTCGAGCAGGCGGTAGCCTGTTTTAATCGCGTTGTATACGACTTCCTCGCACTGCGCCGCGTCGGGAATCTGAAAAACGCCGAAGCCTTCAAGGGGCATTTTTGTTCCGTTGTTAAGTGTAATGTAATTCATAGTCATTCTCCTTTTCTATTTGCATTCAATTAGAATATCTAATAATTCTTCTTTATTGAGATTCTTGCAGCAGCCGCCGGTGATGATGGTGGAATCGGCGATTGCTTTCAGGTCGGTATCGGTAATACCCATTTCGCTGAATGTGGTAGGTAAGCCCATTTCCTTGATAAAATCGGCAAGGGCGTTGATTCCTTCTATGGCGACTTCATCTTCCGTTTTGCCGTCGGGATTCACATCCCAGACATTCACGGCGAATTTAGCGAATTGGCTGACTGCGCTTTTGTAGATATGCCTGTAAAGCACAGGGTGGATGACTGCCAGACCGAAGCCGTGGTTGCAGTCAGTGTATGCGCCGAGCTGGTGTTCAAGCATATGACACTGGAAGTCCGTGACCTTGCCGAGCTTCAAAATACCGTTTTCGCCCATCGCCGCCGCCCAAATCAGTTCGGAGCGGACGAATTTCTCATCGGGATTTTTGAGCGTTGCGCGCATATTCTTAATGACGTTGCGCATAACCGCCTCGTTGATCTCATCGCTGAGGTTTGTTTCTCTCGGCGAGCCGAAGTAGGTTTCCATGCAGTGGCTGAGGGTGTCGAATGAACCGGAGATGACCTGCTTTTGCGGCATGGTCATAGTGTAGCCGACGTCGAGGACAGCGAAGTCGTAAAACGCGCCCCATAAGGGAGATTTTTGCTTCAAGACTTCATTGGTGATGACTGCGCCGTTGTTCATCTCCGCACCTGTGCCAAAGGCGCTCACGACCGCTCCCATGGGGATAAAGTCAGTCGGCGAGCCGTGTCGTTGGTATTCAAGATCCCAGATATCCTGATCGAGCTTTGCCTGCGCCGATACGATCTTACAGCAGTCAATGACCGAACCGCCGCCGACAGCGAGGATAAAATCAACCTTGTTTTCTTTAGCGAGCCTTGCGCCCTCCTGCACCTTTGTGTAGGTCGGGTTGCTCATAATGCCCGAGAACTCGGTGACATTCTTTCCGCATTCTTTCAGAACGGCGATGATCTCGTCATAAATGCCGACCCGTTTGATCGCTCCACCGCCGTAGGCAAACAGGATATTCTTTCCGTATTTCTGCAGCTCCGCTTTGAGGCTGTCTTTGGCAACGCCATCGCCGAAACAGACCTTCACGGGATAGCTGTAGGTAAAGTTATTCATGCGCTTTTCTCCTTAACTTTCAGGCTGTTGAGCCATTTTCCTACCTTATCCGCACAACCGCGTTCGGCTTCGGACATCTTGATCGGCAAGCCTTTGAGGATCGTCGCGTACGGTTCAAGCTCTGCAATCGTGCGGTAGGTGCCGCCGTCGGATGAACCCATATGCGTGTTGAACGGAATAATCGTTTTGCCCGAAAAATCAAGCGCGTCAAAAAGTGTGTAGATGATCATCGGGAAAGTGTACCACCACATCGGATAGCCGATGAAGATGTTATCGTAGCCGTTGATGTCGATTTTGTTCTTGATTGCCGGGCGCATATCCTCGTCATGCTCCTTTTTGGCGTAACGAGCCAGAGCGTTGTAGTGACTTCGGTCGCCGTCATAAGGTTTGACCGGTTCGATCTCCACCAAATCTGCGCCTGCTTGCTTTGCAATCTCCATTGCGACTGCTTTGGTCGTTTCGTAAACCGAAAAGTATAAAACCAAGTTTTTCATTATATCTACCTCATTTATATTCTTGTTTTTCTCTTTGACTTAATTATACAATATAATTCTGGTGTTGTAAAATGCTAATTGTTTATATAAATATAAGTGTTAGTTATATTGCCTTTTCCATAACGCGACCGCGTTATTAATCCACCCCTCGGCGGCTGTACCAGTGCCTAAGCCGAAGCCGTGCGGCAGACCGTCAAATATTTCAATCTCCGCGTCCGTACCGTTCGCTTTTATTCCGTTGATACGGTTCTGCATGGTGCGGTAATTGGCGATTCCGTCGCTTGTTCCGACGCAGTTATAGGTCGGCGGCTCTTTACCTGTCACTTCGCTCAGTCCGGTGTACTGCATGATGACAGCCGCAGGCTTGGGATAGGATTTTTCACCAAAGGCTGTTGTCCCGTATGTGCCGAGCCACGCCGCCATCCTCGCGCCTGCCGAACCGCCCCAGAGAGAGTAGTTCTCGGTGCTGACTTCCAGCTCATCCGCGTGTTCATGGATGAACGCAATCGCTCTCGCTAAATCCTCGCAGGCTGTTTGTGAGCCGGGACGGTAGATCAGCGCAAAGGCGTTGTAGCCCATCTTGCTCAGCTCCAGCGCATGAGGAAAACTGTCGTGCATCGCGCCGACGTATGCGAAGCCGCCGCCTGCGTTACAGATGGCAAACGGCTTGTTTTTTTCGCCCTTGAAGAAGAACAGTCCGGTATTATTCTTAGCGGGATCGGCGGATTTCTCCGCGTCCGTGTAGATGTCGTAGAAGATGGTGTCGCCTTGTACCGCGCGGTTCTTCATGTAGTTTGCAATTTCTACGGTCTTGTCGGGGTCGATATAATTATACCAAGTCAGCGACAGATCGCCGAGTGTCGAGCCCGAATAGTAACCGCTATTCACCGGAAAAATCAGTTTGCCCCAGTCGCCGAACGCCGCGTCATTCTGCACATCCGAAATATTTGTGTCCTTTGTAAAATATTCCTGATTGGCAGGAGTTGCGTTTTGTTTAGTGAAGAAATACGGCAGGGCGTTATAGATGAACTCGCGCACGGCGTAGTGGTCGTGGACGCCGCCCTCTTTCTGATAGAACACATAGTGGTTCGGGGTGAAGATCTCACGGCTGAGCATTTCATTTGCCATATCAATCGACTGGCTCTTGACCTGATCCTGTGTGCCGACGGCGTGATAGATGAAGTAACCGCGGCTGTCAAGGTCGTTGTCCTTCACCAACGATTCGATGAAGTCAACGTTATCCTTGATACGGAAGTTGCCGTAGGTGCCGTAGTACCAGCTTGAGCCGCTCATCGGCAGGAAGTAGCGGATATAGTCATAATCATAGCAGAATTGCAGCCAAGTCGTGACCGAGCCGAGTGAGAAGCCGCCGAACGCCCTGTGGTCGCGCGAGGCTTTCAAATCCTCGGCAGAGGTGGATTTTGCGTAGGTGTGGAACTGTCCCTCAACCGCCTGCATAAGGTGGTTTTCAAAATCGTTGTGGAACGCCCTCAAAGCGTCCTCGGAGCTGCCGAAATCCCTGTCGCTGTTATCGTGATAGAAGGTTGCCGAAACAACAATCAGCGGCTCAATATCGCCGTTTGCAATCATATTGTCAAAGATGTTTTTGATGTTGGCATACTCAAAATATTCGCCTGCGTGACCGCCCCAGCCGTGCATTAAATAGAGAATGTTATACCGGGTATCGCTGTCGCCATCATCATAGCCGTAGGGCAAATAGACAAACGCCTGCTTGGTGATGTCGCCGCCGTTTCCGGCGTAATCTTTTGACTGATACTTTATCTCCCGAACCGTACCGCCCTGCGCCGCCGCACTCAAATAGGACAAAGGCACTTGATTTGTCATACCTGTTTGCTCAATAGCAGGGGGTTCTTCTGTATCGTTGCTTATCGGTTTTCCGACGGCATACGGCACGTCGTACTCCGCCAGATATCGCTGCAACTCGGTCGCGTCGGTAATGTCAAACTTTCCGTCGCTGTTGATGTCAGCACATTTTAATCTTTCGTTTTGCAAACTGATTATATTTGCAATATGCTTTTGAATAACGGTAACATCGCCGATTGAAACAGAGCCGTCGCCGTCTGTATCGCCGAGCAAATCGGAATTTGATTTTTCCTTGGCGTCACTCGCCGCGTCTGTTTGACAACCGCAAATCATAAGAATTGTCAAAAGACAGCAGAGAAAGCAGGAAACTGTTTGAATAATCCGGTTCATATTTTTCACTCCAATTAATAATTATATATTTACTACTTGCCTATGCTTAAATTATATGATAAAATAGAGGAAAAGTAAAATACCGATTGTTTATATAAATATAACTAATAATTATATTTGGGTGATAATATGATTGAAATTTATTTACTCGAACAGTTAGCGGCTTTCGCACAGTACGGCACACTGTCAAAGGCGGCGGAGGAACTGCACATCAGCCAGCCTGCGCTTTCACGCTCAATGAAAAAGTTAGAGGAGGATTTGGGCGTTAAGCTCTTTGTGCGCGAGAGCAAGAAAATCTCGCTGAATGAAACAGGTCAGCTTGCCGCAGCATTGGCGCAGTCGCAGGTGAACCAGAATAAAGAAATGGTGAGCCGCGTGATTGCCTTTGACCGCAGCCTTCACAGTATCCGTATCGGAGCGTGCGCACCGCAGCCGATGACCGACCTCATGCCGATTTTGCAAGACCATTTCGGAGATATGACGATCTCCTCTGACTTAGTGTACGGCGAAAAACTGCTCAGCGGTATGCAAAACGGCGCCTATCAGATCGGTATTGTCCGCGCGCCTATTGAGAACAGCGGACTTTTCTTTCAGCGTTATACAGAGGAACACCTCTATGTCGTTCTTCCAAAGGAGCACCGCCTTGCGCATAAGGAAAGCGTAAAATTCAGCGACCTCGCAGGTGAAAAATTCCTGCTCTATCAGCACATTGGCTTTTGGAAAAGCGTGTGCGAGGAATATATGGCTGACACAATCTTCCTGATTCAGCCCGATCGCGAGACATTTGCTGACTTGGTGATGAACACCGATTACCCTGCTTTTTCGTCCGATGTCATTCTCAAAGCAAGCGGCACACCGAACGGACGAATTGCCATCCCAATCGACGAAGAAAAGGCACGCTACACCTTCTACATAGCCTGCCGTAATGAGGATAAGAGGAAATACGCGGCGTTTTTCAACTCCGTTCGTTCCGAAATAATTAACAGATAGAGGTGCAAAATGATCATAAACTTTAATGGACTGAAGGAAATGACAATACCGGGAATGAATAACGGCACGGGAGAAATGACGGTAAGAATGTATAACGATGAAAAGTACCGGATTATATCGACAGTGATCCACGCCGGCGAAAGCATCGGCTTACATATGCAAAGCTCCGGCGACGATATGAATTATATTCTATCCGGAACAGGCAAAGCGATTTGTGACGGTGTGGAAGAAAAGCTCTCGGCGGGAATGATGCATATATGCCCAAAGGGATCGGAGCATAGTATCATTAACACGGGTGATGATGATCTTATAATGTTGACAATTGTGGTTGCAAGATGAATCTAAATATTATCGACAAATAAGTCGAACCAAAGAGAACTCCGACTCAGTGATCGAGCCGGAGTTCTCTTTATTTTATCATATACCTTTTATGTGGAATCATTTTTAAATAGCCAATTCATTATCGTTTCATCATGCGCGAACGCCATACCGCCGCCGTGCTGGTCGGTGTAGCCGCGTTCGGTAAAGAACGCTTGGTCTTTTACGTCGAGAACGAGAATTCTATCAATCTCTGTTTCGGTCAAGCCCTGTGATTCGTATATGCCGCGCAGCTTGTTGTACGCGTTTTTCAGCGGCTGAGAGCCGTAGTAGCTGTCGTTTTCGCCTGTCGCTAAATAGACGGGCGTTTTTGCATTTGCAAGCACTTCCAAGTCGCCGTCCCACTGTGATGACGTCATCAGAAAGGCTGTGTATAGCTCCGGGCGCATCCCAATCACGAGCGAGCCTGTTTCACCACCGCCGGAGTAGCCGTGCAAATACACTTTTCTTTTGTCGATGTTATAATGATCGATAAAATATTCTGTCAAAGCGATTGCCTGATTTGCCGAGGTTTCTCCCCAATCGCTCAGTTGAGCAGACAGCACGATCATCTCGCTGTTGTATTTGATTGCTTCAACGCCGAAGTCCTCGACCATATTCGCGCCGACTCCCTGAAAATACAAGCCCTCATATCCGGGAAGCGTAATGAACAACGCATAGGGTTTTGTTCCGTCATAGCTTTCGGGAAAATAACTGCTGTAGTGAATCTCTCCGTACTCTGCCGAATGAAAAATATTGTCGTTGATAAATCCGCGTTGTGTTTCGGTGCCGACCGTTATTTCGGAGGGTACGGAGGAAGTCATTCCAAGTTTAGTCCCTTTATCCACTCGGTGACGGATGCTTTTGCGCTGTCCGACCCCGCGTCGGAGCCTGCGATTGCCAAGCCTTCCAAGACCTTAGCGTTTGGCTCACGCTCCTGAATGGTTTTGTATGTTCCACCGTCACGGCTGCCTGCGTGGGTGTTGAATGGAACAATCGTCTTGCCGGATAAATCATATTTGTCGAAGAAGGTTTCCAGCACCATCGGAATGGTGTACCACCAAACCGGATAGCCGATAAAGATGGTATCGTAATCGGCAGGATTTACCTCTAACGCCTCAAAAGCAGGACGCTCGTTATTGTCAACCTCCGCCTTTGCCGCGTCCGCCAAGGCATCATATTCAAGCGGATAATCCTTTGACGGGATAATCGGCTCAATGTCGCCGCCGATCTCATTGTGAATGATATCCGCCATCCACTTTACCGAGGAAGTGCCGTTCACCATCGGCGTAGCGGTTGTAATCGCGTCAACGTCCTTTGTATTTGCCGCACTGAAATAGAGAACCAACACCCTGCTGCCTGTATTTGCGGCACTTGAAGCCGTATTGCTTTCCGCCTTTGTTTCCGCCGCTTTGGTCGCGGGTTGACCGGAAGAAGATGAACCCGAGTTCTGATTGCCGCCGCAAGCCGCAAGCGAGAGCGCCATTACAGCAGCTAAAAGTACACTTAATATTTTTTTCATATAAAAAACCCCCGTTTCTATTATCGGTAATTATATTATAAAATGAAATTCAACAAATGTAAAATACCGATTACTTATATAAATATAACTATTAGTTATACTTATTTGGTGTATCTCTGGACTTTCCAAACAAACTGTGGTATGTTGTTGTGCTTGAAAGGCAGGTGAGCGTAATGACGACACTGGAAAATCTATACTACGGCAACATCACTCCGCATGAATATGAAGTGGACCGCAGCAACGAGTATGACATAAATGCAAAGCTGTTTATTCGTCACGAGCAGGAATTATCCGCAACGCTGACAGAACATCAGAAAGAAATACTCCAAAAAATTAAAGACAATCACACAGAACTTATGAACCTCGGAGAACGCGACGCGTTTGTTCGGGGTTTTTTTAGCTGTCAGACTGATGATTGACGCTATGTGCGACAAAAAATAATAAGCGAAATTTTGCCCCGTGTCGCGCGAATTAAAAGTTCGCATCCGTAACCCGAACAAGCCGAACAAAGCCCACACAGCCGATTTGTCGCGGTTTGTGGGGCAAAATTGAAGGCAGTGGAAACGACGCAGAATGTTTCCACTGCCTTTTTTTATTTGTTGCTTTCATACATCACAGCTTTATAAATATCTTTCCAGTCTTTTAGCTTGCTTTCAGGATACTTCTCCTTCAGGCGTTTCAAAGCAGCGTTTTTCGCTTTTTCAACGCCGTCGATTTTCATCATTTCCTCAAGGGCAATCTCGTCAAGTGTTTTCTTTTCATAGCCGAAAACACCGAACGCGTGACCGAGGATCGCCTTGTCTTTTTCAGAAAGCGAGTCAAACATTTCCTTTAACAGCTCAATGCAAATTTTTCGGTTGACTAATTTCTCCGGCGATTTGTGCTCTCCGGTAATCATATTATCGCATGGACTGTTTTCATCTGGGAAAGCGTCGTCGATGGAATAGAAATGTGTGTTGTAGTTAATACACCGAACTACCGTTTTCTCGGATATATTATATTCTTCTGCAATTTCGTGCACGGATTTATTCAGCGTGTTGTATGCGTGCTGAACCTTTCTCAACAAATCCATACTGTCCTTGCTGACCAACATCACACCAAGATTTGTCTCCAAATATCTTCGCATAACACCCTTGATATGCGGATACAAATAGGTGGATAATTCGCCTTTGCTTTCGTCATATTTATTCTTTTTGAGCAGCCTGAAAAACTCGACCGTGCCTTCGCTTTTTAAGTCTTTGCCCCCTTCCCCGAATTGATAGACAGAAAAAAGTATGGTAAAATGGAATGGAAGCAAAAATAAAAGGAGAGAAAACCATGTCTAACAAAAAGGGAA
>CADASG010000055.1 GCA_902790475.1 uncultured Ruminococcus sp.
TAAATGCGGTCGGATAGAGCAACTTTATATTATATTCGTCATTCTTTTCATTCGGTTTTTTGCCTGCGTTTTTTGTCTGTTTTTTCGGGGAGGGCACAAATCCTTAATGTAATCGGGGATACTTGCTGTCCACAGCTCAGTACCGTCGGAATTGGTTCTGTAGTACTTCATGGAAACTTCCTTGTAAGTCTTCCAGCTGTTTGCGGTGTATCTAACCTTTACGTTCTTCTGATAAGCGAGGTTCTTAAGAGTAGCTGTGATCTGATAGTTGGGGAAGTAGGGATAACCTGCTCTGTTTGCGGTGATCTCAGCTGCGCCGATTCTCTCCTCGGCGTAGTTCTTGCCGTTGTTGTTATCCCAGTAGGTTACGCCGTTAGCAACATACTTGATTGCATACTCGGTGTTGTAGCTGGTGATGTAAGCCTTCCAGATCTTGGAACCGTCGCTCAGGGTCTTAACATACTCAGCCTTGCTGTCCTTCCAAGCCTGACCCTTGAGGTAGTTGTAGTGAACATATACCTGCTGATTTGCAGCATTGTCCTTTGTCTGGATATAAACGTCGGTACCGTTGATGCCGTACTTGCAGAAGTAAAGGTTGCTGGAGTAGAGCTTAACCTTGTTGTTTGTAGCCGCAGCTGCGGAAACACCGCCGAATACACAGAATGCGCTGAGCATGATGCTCATGGCAGCGATCAGGGAAATAAATCTTTTCATGGAACATGTCTTTGTCATAACAAATCCTCTCCTTTTGAAAATTAATTTTGATGTTTGCTATTATGACATGTAAACGTTTGCGCGGTCGGCGTCTTGGTGCCGTCCACGATTCGGTATTATACAACATGCCTAAAAAATGTCAATAGTTTTGTGCATTATTTCCGATTCACCCCCAAATCTTCGGTAATTCCTTAAAAGAATTTTTGATATGTCCACACGCTTTTGGGCAATGCATTGAAGGAGCCAAAAAGAAAAATCAAATAAATCACAATTACACGCGTAAGAAAACAAGCTTTTGATATAAAACCACCAACCCCATTTCCCGACTAAAACAGAAAAAACACGCTGTTTTTTTATTTCGGCGTGTTTTTTACTGCCGTTTTCACCTGATTTTGCCATTTTTCTGTCGGAATCAAAACCATCAGAGGCGTTGCGTCGGTATTTGGCGTTGCCTTTACAAACACGGTCTTTTGTGATACAATACAGGTGCAAATTTAATACTGATACCAAAAAAAGACAGACAGCCTTTGTGGTCTGTTTTCTATCGGGAATCGGTATAAGGGGGTTCTGTTGTGAAAAGAATTCTGACGATCCAGGATATTTCATGTGTGGGAAAATGCTCGCTCACCGTTGCGCTGCCCATTATTTCGGCGGTGGGCGTGGAAACGTCGATAATTCCCACCGCCGTGTTGTCTACTCATACCATGTTTAAAGGGTTTACCTGCAAGGACTTGGACGATCAGATTTTGCCGATCGCCCGCCACTGGAAGGAAGAAGGGCTTACCTTTGACGCGTTCTACACGGGCTATCTTGCCAATGCTGCGCAGGTTGACAAGGTGATATCAGTGATCGAAGATCTGAAACAGGACGGCAATTATGTGATAATCGATCCTGCTATGGCTGACAACGGCAGGCTGTATCCCGCGTTTGACAGCGATTTCCCGAAGGAAATGGCAAAGCTGTGCGCAATGGCGGACATTGTGCTGCCCAACATCACGGAGGCATGTCTGCTGACCGATACGCCGTACCGCGGAGAATACGACGAAGCGTTCGCAAAAAAGGTTATGTCGGATTTAGCCGCTTTGGGAGCAAAAAAAGTAGTCCTCACAGGAGCAGCCTGCGGCAGTGATTACGGCGTTATGATGTACGACAGCATAACAAACGAGTATACATATTATATGCAGGAACGAATCGACGCAGTATTTCACGGAACGGGAGATATTTTCAGTTCCTCGTTCACTGGTGCTCTCATGCGAGAAAAAAGCATGGAGGAAAGTGTGAAGATCGCGGCGGACTTTACCGCCGAATGTATCCGCATTACCAAGGAAGCTCCCGACGCGAGATGGTACGGAGTGGATTTTGAAACCGCTCTCCCCTATTTGATTTCAAGGCTAAACGCATGATCACCGCCTTTACTAAGCTTATTTAAAACGATTCAGGAGATCATTATGACTATACTAAAGTGTCCTGTCTGCGGCGGCAGCCTGAATGCTGAACCGCGCAGGCTGGTTTGTTCAAACCGACACAGCTTTGACATAGCTAAGGAAGGATATGTCAACCTGCTGCTTTCCGGTAAATCTGGCGACCTAAAAGGAGATAACAAAGAGATGGCGCGTTCGAGACGCGACTTTTTGAACCGAGGTTATTTCGAGCCATTAGCCAACGCGGTGCGCGAATGTGCCGCCGCTTACAGCGCCGGGGGCGACGCCGTGCTCGACATCTGCTGCGGCGAAGGCTATTACACGCAGAAGCTGAGCGAAGGACTTGACCGCAGGCTTTACGGCTTTGACATCTCTAAAAATATGGTACGGCTTGCCGCCAAACGGCGCTGCGGAGCGACGTTTTTTGTTGCAAACATAGCCTCTGTACCCGTTAGGGATGAAAGCGTGCGATTTGCCGCGCATCTGTTCGCTCCGTTCCACGCCGGTGAATTTTCGCGCATTCTCGAAACAGACGGCGTTATCGCAACGGTGATACCCGGACGCGACCATTTGATGGGGCTTAAAAATGTGCTGTACAGTGAACCGTATCCGAATGACGAAAAGGCTCCCGATGCGCCCGAACTGCGCCTGACTGACACGGTCAGGGTGCGCGATACGATAACACTGCCCTCCCGGGAGGACATCGCGTCGCTGTTTCAAATGACGCCGTACTACTATCACACTCCCTCGGCAGGAATGAAGCGTATGCAGCAGCTCGATTCCCTAACGACCGACATTGAATTCGTCATTTTGCTGTACCGAAAATAAAAATGCCGTTTATTGCCGTTTATTGCCGTTTATATTTAATCTGTTATAAAAACTCATAAAATAACACTTGACTTATTATAAAATATGTACTATAGTAGACTTAGGAGGAGTATATTCTGCTAATTTTTTGTACATATCACAATAATACGCAGTAATTATTTTTCCTGTTTTATGCGACTCTTAATTGGCAATAGATTTACATACTGTGCACACCGCACTTTCCCGTTGCAAGAGCTCCTAAAGAATTATGGCATGGATAAATACCCGATTATTTTTTCACGGAGGATATTTATGAAACCGTTAAAGCTTAAGGTCAGCATTACTCTGGACAATGACATTGTATTAAAGATCAAGGGTTTAAGCGAACAGGACGACAGATCCTTTTCTCAATACATAAACATGGTGCTGAAACAGCATATTGCGAAAAAGGAAAAAAGCAAATAACCATAATATACTTGCGTCGCTTAATTAAGTATTATTTTATACTGCTTTGCAAGAATTCTACACAATCTTGTATATTTTTGTTATAATAGCAGTATCAAAAATCAAGAGGAAGATTACTATATGAAACCTTTGAAAACTAATGTCAGCATTACCCTGGACAATGATGTTGTTGAGAGGATCCGCTCTTACAGTGAGGCGGACGATCGTTCGTTTTCGCAGTACATTAATGTGGTACTCAAAAATCATGTCCGTAAGTTAGAACAGAAAAGTGATAACAAAAGCTAACAGCCTTGCTCCCAAGCAAGGCTGTTTTTCTGTTCGTTTTATTCTGTTCGTTTTATTTTTATTTATATATATTGAAATGATCACAAAAGGCTTCTTTTCAGCTTTTTGCTGCCAAACAGCGGACGGCTGTTGAGCATATATTCCTTTTGAACGATATATGTGCTTGTGTAACCCATGATAAGCCAGAAGAAAACCACGGGATAGGAAATGCTGTAAAGCACCGTGATATCCAGCATGGAGTAGAGCAGATACGCCGCCAAAAAGCTGAACATGCACGGGAACAAGTCCTCTTTGTATTCCTGTCCCTTTAAGAACAGGTGCTGCACGCAGTGCTTGGCAAAACGGAAGCCGAACACGCAGAAGATTATAAAGCCCAGTGCTCCCGTGCTGACAAGGATCGTAAGAAAACCGTTGTGAGGGTCGTTGTGATGCAGGTCGTATTTCATCGCTCCGTTACAGCGGGTCTGGCTGTAATAGACGATATTGCCGAAGCCTATTCCGGTGACGGGCGAAAGCTTGAGCAGCTCGATGCATTCGTTCCACATCTTGAAACGTCCGCTGTCGAGGTTTTTGTTTTCGTGCTCAAAGGTAATGATCTCCTCTTCCCCGACAGGAGTTTCCTCGCCAAACTCTTCGATAATGGTGTTGTCATTAAAAATGATATCTACCATTGAGTTTGTCTGAGCAGTCACTGCCGCAAAGCCCGTGTTGAAGATCGTGCGGAACATCAGTGAGGAAAAGACCAGAACCACGGAAACCACGATAACAGCGAAAACGCGCAAAACGGTTTTCAGAGCGGTCAGCCCTTTCTTTTCCGAGAAAAGGGCATACGCGAGGAAAGCTATAAAATAGCCGAGCACCAGCACGAAAGAGGCGTTGGAGTCGGAGAGCAAAACCGCGAAGAAGTTGCAGATCACGCCCAGCACTACCCATGAATTGCTTATCTTGCCCACAGCGTCGCGCAGCTTTTGCTTGCTGAGCATGTGCAGGCAGAAAAGCGCCGTCGCTGACAAAAAGCCGAGCTGGTTTGGATTGACAAAAAATCCCGTAAAGCGGTTTTCAAATACGATAAACGCCATTTCAGCCTTTAGCACGCCGAAGAGATTCAGATCAAACATATAGCGAATACCGAACAGCAGGCACACCAGTCCCAGCAGATTTCCGATGGTGACGATATATACGATCGCTTTGACTATCACCCCGAGTTCAAATCTGAAATCGAAGTTCGGCTCGGTGTGGATACCGTAAAAAACGAAGAAGCATATCAGCGCGTGAAGAAAATAAATGAAGCTCACCGGCAAAGTGATCGAAAAGCAGATGAGCATTGATACGAGCATAACGCCCAAAAACGCTCCGACCCACAAGCCGAAGCGCATTTTAAAAAACGTTTTGAAGCGGCGCTCGTTATAAAGCACCAGTCCCAGTCCCCATACAAACAGTACCGCGGTGAAAACATAGGCGGGAAACAGCACAAAAATCATGCGGCAGCACAGCAGGTTCAAAACATAAAGCCTGCGAAAAAGAGATGTATTCTTTAATAATTCCTTTACGCGCTCCATTCTTACCTCACCTAACGAATCATTTCCACAACGGTTCTGACCATAAGCTTTAAATCGGTCAGGCAGCTGAAATCCTTTACATACTGCAAATTATACTTCATTTTCTCAGGTAAAATCTGCTCAATATAAACCTTGTCGGTATCATCGCTCTGTCCGAGCAGCTTTTCCTCATCCTTATACAGGATCGACGCGAGCGATGTTATGCCCGCAGGCATCAGCAGCGTCGCGTAATATTCCTTTTCATAACGCTCTACATATTGAGGTACCTCCGGACGGGCGCCGACGATGGTCATATTCCCGGATAATACGTTGAAAATCTGAGGCAGCTCATCCAAACGGTATTTGCGCAGCACCCTGCCGACTTTTGTGACGCGGCTGTCGTTATCGGTGGTAACGGCGGCTCCCATGCTTTCGGCATTCTGTACCATTGTGCGGAATTTAAGTATCTTAAAATGTTTGCCGTAGGTTGTGACACGCTCCTGCCGAAAAAAAACGGGTCCTGAAGAGGTGCATTTTACGACCACGGAAATAACCGCGATGGGAATAAGCAAAATAATCAGAAGCAGGACTGCCAGCAGCAGATCCAAAACACGCTTAAAAAACAGCATGGCGGATTTTTGCCTGAGTATCTCATAATATTTTTTGACCTCCGCGCAGCGAAACGACGGAGGAAGCTTATTATACGCTTTCATATTGTCCCCAATTATAAATTTATAATAGTAATCCGTGAATATTATAGCCCTTTTGACCTGCGAATGCAATAAAAGTTTCAAAACATTCATAAAAAACGGCATAACGTAAAAACCGACGGAGAAGAGCCGTCGGTTTTTAGGTAATTTTATGGAGTAATCAAGCACATAGAAAGGAAGTCATCAAATCTTTTCTTCAATCATTTATCACACTATTACTATACCACACGCTTTGTAAATTGTCAACACTTTTTTTGAATATTTTTATTATTTTTAATAAATTTTAATATCCTGCAAAAATCACTTGACTTCGCGGCTCAAACAATGTAAAATTATATTGTAATAAGGTAGTTTCCAAACAGGAAGAAACCGTGTTTGTTGCCTGCCCGATGCGTGAATGATTTTAAAATAACCCTACAACACTTAAATCGGGAGCTTTTCTCTTTGAGTGGTGTGCAGACCTCCCGTTTTCCCGGAAGAAGGGAGCCTGACTTCGTAGGCAGGTTATTATTTAAATCATACGGTCGGGCGGGTTTCTTTGTCCAAAACCGAATACCAATATATAGGAGTCTTTGCATGAAAATATCCGTTTTAGGGTGCGGCCGCTGGGGCAGCTGTATCGCCTGGTACCTTGACAAAACAGGGCACGAGGTGTTGAGCTGCGGCTTGTCTGACGCACCCGAATTTATAAGGCTGAGAGATACGCGAAAAAACGACTATCTCGCCTACCCTCCTTCCATTGAGATAAGCGATGATCTCGCCTATGCGGTGCAGCGTGCCGAGGTGATCGTGATCTCTATTTCGGCGCAGCACCTGCGCTCGTATTTTAAGAAGATCGCCGAAAACGACCTTGACGGCAAAACGATCGTGCTGTGCATGAAGGGCGTGGAAGCCGACACCGGCAAACGCCTCAGCGAAGTGGTCAGAGATTTTACAGATGAAAGCAAAACGCCCTTAGCTGTCTGGGTAGGTCCGGGACATCCGCAGGATTATGTGCGCGGTATCCCCAACTGCATGGTGATCGACAGCAGCGACCGTGAGGTCAAGGAACGGCTTGTAAATGAATTTACAAGCGAGCTTATCCGCTTTTACAAAGGGCGCGACCTTATAGGCAGCGAGATCGGAGCGGCGGCGAAAAATGTCATCGGCATAGCCGCAGGCATACTGGACGGTCTGGGCTACACCTCGCTGAAAGGCGCGCTGATGGCTCGCGGAACGCAGGAGATCTCGCGGCTTATCGAAGCTCTGGGCGGCAACAAAATGAGCGCCTTCGGGCTTTGTCACTTAGGAGACTACGAAGCTACGCTCTTTTCACCGTGGAGCCACAACCGGCAATACGGCGAGTCGATCGTGACCGGCAAGCCCTTTGAAAAGCTTGCCGAGGGTGTTATGACCTCAAAGGCGCTGCTGCGGCTTGGTCGTGAACACGGCGTAGATTTGCCGATAGTCGAGGCGATCTACAGGCTGCTGTTTGAAAACAGCACGGTTGACGATGAACTGAAGCGGTTGTTTACACGCTCGGTCAAAGATGAATTTTAACAGGCGGTAAAATAGGATATGAGAAAATTAATAAAAACCAAACCGAAAACCAATCAGGAGCCTGCCGCGCAGACCACCGTGGCGACGCTTGAAAAAAAGAGTACCTTTGAGTACGTTGTGGTCAACCTCATTTGTCTGTTCGCGTTTTTGGCGTTTGGCTATATCGCGATCATGAGCTTTTTCCAAACAAGCGTGCTTGATCCGCAGGCTTACTCCTCGGAAATCATTCTGTATGAAACCGACAATCTGCTGCTTAATCTGTTCTTTACGGCTATACTTGTCATTTTCCTGTTTATAATGCGGAGATTCTACGATTTCTTCGCAAAGGTCAATATGCGCGTAATGGAGATCGCTCTCGGTGTGTATGTGCTTTTGCTGGGAATGCTGTGGATCTTTTCCGTAACCTCCATCCCTGCGGCGGACAGCGCAAACATCTTTGAAACCGCGGGACAGGCAGCCGAGGGAAATTACTCGACTCTGAACAATTTTTCCGAATTCTACAACAAGGATTTCTATCAGGGCTATTCCTACTTCAACTTCTACCCCTTCCAGCTGGGCTTTGTATTGATTTCGGAGCTTATCTACCGTATTTTCGGCTCGGAAAGCTCCATGCCAGTGCAGGTGCTCAACGTCATCGCCACTGCCGCAGCGTATGTGGGACTCGCGCTGATCACAAAGCTGCTGTTCAAAAAGCGCAGTGTGGAGTTCATCGCGATTTTATTACTGGCATGCTGCTTCCAGCCGATACTGTTCTGCACCTTCGTATACGGCAACATCCTCGGCATGAGCCTTGGTATCTGGTCATGCTACTTCCTTATCAAATACTTTCAAACCAACAGCTGGAAAATGCTTATCCCCTGCGGAGTGCTGCTGGTGCTGTCAACTATCGCGAAGTACAACAACATGATCTATCTTGTTGCCTTTGTGATAATGCTGATCGTACACACCGTTAAACACAAAAAATGGCAGAGCATCGCTTTTGCGCTCGCTGTTTGTATCGCGACCGTAGGCTCGAGCTCACTGATCATCGCGTTCTATGAGTCAAAAAGCGAATCGGGCTTTTCTTCGTCGGGCATGTCGCAGGTACTGTATCTCGACATGGGCCTTCAGGAATCCGGACGCGCTCCCGGCTGGTACACCAGAACAGGAATCGACGTTTTTCTTAAAAACAAACTTGACAGCAGCGCTGCCAACAAGGAAGCATGGGGAGAAATCGGAGATCGAATCAAAAAGTTCTCTTCCGACGGCGAATATACCGTAGATTTCTTCAGCAAAAAGATTTTGAGCCAGTGGAACGAGCCGACCTTTGAAAGCATTTGGGTCAGCAAGGTAAAGGGTCACACAAACCCTGTTTTGGCAGACAGTCTGGGAGATCAGGTCTACAATAAGAGTCTCGGTCAGTTCCTTGAGCTGCATTTTGAACTGTATATTCGCGTGCTCTACGTTCTGTTCGCGGCAGGTATTTATCTGATGTTCATTCGCAAAAAGACCAATATCGCCACGGTTCTGCTGCCGCTGATCGTCATGGGCGGCTTCGGCTATCACATGCTTTGCGAGGCTAAATCGCAGTATATCCTCACCTATATTCCGCTGATGATCCCCACTGCGGCTTACGCGCTGCAAATCATTCTGTTCAGCGACTACAAGGGATTGAAGAAGGTTATGGAAAAAATCAACTCCATCCCAAACGATAATCCGCTTTTTAAACACAGCAAAACAAAGTAAAATTATGGGGTTGGCTCATTTTAACTTTTGAGCCAACCCCTTATTCATATTCATATTCGTAATCTTCTTTTTCCTTTTTCGGCTTTGGAGTTATACCGAAAAGCTTCATAAAACGTGATTTTGACGCCTGATAGTAATGCCTCGGTATACGGGTATAGTACCAAAAGTTGACGTAGCATCTGTATCTGACGCTGTAAACCGTGTAAGGCTTTCCCTTGCGGTGAAACGCGGTGAGCACAGCGATGATCTGGTCGTCGCGTATCCCCTTTTCCCTGACAAACTGGTTGTCGCCGCACATCGTGTAGCCGCCTTCTTTGTCAAAATCAAGCACACGGTGAAGCACATATATTCCCGAGTCACGGCGATAAAGCGCCACGTCAAACAAATGAAGCCGTCCCTTTGGCTTTTGAAGCACCACGATATCCTTGCCGTCGCGCAGCATAGGCTCCATACTTGTTCCGTTCGGGGTAAAAGTCACGCTTCCGCCGCTGTCAAGCTTTTCCTTTAGGATCTCAATAACATCGTCAAGCGCCACTTCCTTATTCAAGCACATCAGCATCCTTTACCGATTGAATGAATTTATCAACATCAGCCTGAGCGCGGTCGCGCTCAACCTCGTATTCGCCGAGCAGCTTTTCCACAAGCTCATCTCTGGAAGCTCCCTTTTGCAGCAGTTCAAAAAGAAACGCGCCTGTCTCGTTGAGATTGATAATGCCGTTGAAATCAAGCGTCTGCCTGCCCACAGGCACCACTACATAAGAATCCGCGACCTTGCGGAGCATAAAGTTTTCCTTGACTTTCATAAAATCACCTCGTACTTTCACAGTATACTACAAACCGGGTCAAAATGCAAGGTCAATCATATATCAGCTCATACCACGAGTCCAATAACTCCATCGGTTCGATAATACAGATAATATAACGTTCTGCACCGTTGATCTTTACCTTGTTACAACTGCTGTTTTTACCTCGCACACGAGCTTTTTCGTCGTTGAGCAAAAACACCGCGCGTTTATCGCCCTCGTTAGTTTTGATATCAAAAGCACAGTAGTCGGACAAATAATACAGATCCAGCCGAAGCGGTTCTCCGTCAAAACAGTATTGCCTGTTGGGATCCTGTGTAAACGCCTGTACCATCAGAGAGGTACTCTTACCGTGGTCGATGTCGTTCTCGTAAAAGGTGTAAAAGGCAAAGGTTTTGTCTCCCTGCACCGTAGAATAAACAACATCATATGTCGGCAGCGCGTTATTCATTCCAAAATCTGACAGTTCGTTCTCGTTCAGGTTTTTAACCTTTTTTTCAAATGCTTTCACACCGGACTCGATATCATCAAAGGATTCATTTGCCATGCTAACGGGCGAAGTAACAAGGTCAACCAAGTCCACAGATGAGAAAAAAATATACGATAAGGCAACCGGCACAACGATGAAAAATAAAACAGACAGCAGCCACAAGCCTATCGCGAGAAAAACAGTCTTGGCTTTCATATGATCACTTTCCTTTTTGTTGATGATTATATCGTAAAGATGAATATATGTCAACAAAAAGCAGACAGCATTTAAAAAGCTGTCTGCTAAATTATTAATTATTTATTAAATTCTTAATCATAAATTAATACATGCCGCCCATGTCGGGTGCTGCGGGAGCGGCTGCGGGAGCGGGCTCCTTGATATCCGCTACGAGAGACTCGGTGGTGAGCACCATGGAAGCAACGGAGGAAGCGTTCTGCAATGCGGAACGGGTCACCTTGGTGGGATCTACGATACCTGCTTCCATCATGTCGGTGTACTCCTCGGTGAGAGCGTTGAAGCCGTAGCCGATCTTGTTCTCGCGCTTGATGTTCTCGGCGATAACGCTGCCTTCAAGACCTGCGTTAGCGGCGATCTGGCGCAGGGGCTCCTCGAGAGCCTTGAGCACGATAGCGGCGCCTGTCTTTGCGTCTCCGTCAAGTGTATCTACAAACTCTTTTACGGCAGGGATAGCGTTCATACAGGAAATACCGCCTCCTGCTACGATGCCTTCCTCAACAGCCGCCTTGGTAGCAGCGAGAGCGTCCTCGATGCGGAGCTTCTTCTCCTTCATCTCGACCTCTGTAGCCGCGCCGACCTTGATGACTGCTACGCCGCCTGCGAGCTTCGCGAGACGCTCCTGGAGCTTTTCGCGGTCGAAATCGGAGGTGGTGGTTTCGATCTGCTGACGGATCTGGGATACTCTGCCCTTGATGGCGTCCTTGTCGCCTGCGCCGTCAACGATGATGGTGTTCTCCTTCTCGACCTTTACCTGACGGGCTGTACCCAGCTGGTCAATAGTGGTGTCCTTGAGCTCTAAGCCGAGATCGGAGGTGATAACGGTTCCTCCTGTGAGAGTGGCGATATCCTGAAGCATTTCTTTTCTTCTGTCGCCGAAGCCGGGAGCCTTGACTGCAACGCAGGTGAAGGTACCGCGCAGCTTGTTGAGCACGAGAGTTGTGAGCGCTTCGCCCTCAACATCCTCGGCGATGATGAGCAGCTTTCTGCCGGACTGCACGATCGTTTCGAGAATGGGCAGGATCTCCTGTGTATTTGAGATCTTCTTGTCTGTGATAAGGATATAGGGATTATCCAACTCTGCGACCATTTTGTCGGTGTCGGTCACCATGTAGGGCGCGATATAGCCGCGGTCGAACATCATACCCTCAACTACCTCGCTGTAGGTTTCGGCGGTTTTGCTCTCCTCAACGGTGATAACGCCGTCTGTGGTCACCTTTTCCATTGCCTCTGCGATGAGCTTTCCGATGAATTCATCCTGTGAGGATACTGTAGCTACACGAGCGATATCGTCGGTGCCCTTTACCTGCTGGCTGTTGTCGATGACCGCCTTTACAGCTACGTCAACCGCCTCGGCAATACCCTTTTTGAGGATCATGGGATTTGCGCCTGCGGTAACGTTCTTCATGCCCTCGCGGATCAGCGCCTGAGCAAGCAGTGTAGCGGTGGTGGTACCGTCGCCGGCTACGTCATTCGTCTTGATGGAAACTTCCTTAACAAGCTGAGCGCCCATGTTTTCAAAGGGGTCGTCAAGCTCGATTTCCTTGGCAATGGTAACGCCGTCGTTAGTGATAAGGGGAGCGCCGTACTTCTTGTCAAGCACTACGTTTCTGCCCTTGGGTCCGAGTGTGATTTTTACTGTATTGGCGAGCTGGTCAATGCCTGCCATCAATGCTTTTCTGGCGTCCTCGCCGTACGCGATTTGCTTTGCCATAGTCCATTACCTCCCAAATTACTCTAATGTCGCGAGAATATCCGACTGACCTACGATGGTGTATTCCTCACCGTCGATCTTAACCTGTGTTCCCGCGTACTTGGAAGCGATCACCTTGTCGCCTTCCTTAACGTACATTTCGATTTCCTTGCCGTCAACAACGCCGCCGGGGCCGACTGCTACAACTGTAGCGAACTGGGGCTTTTCCTGCGCCGCTGAGGAGAGGATGATGCCGCTCTTGGTTTTTTCCTCGGCTTCCTCAACCTTTAATACTACTCTGTCGAGTAAAGGTTTGATCGTCATTATGATAACCTCCTATAATAAAATGCTGTTCGATTAGCACTCCTTCTATCTGAGTGCTAAATACTATTATAATCCGTTTTTTGGAAATGTCAAGAGAAATTTGACTTTTTTTGACTTTTACACTAAAAAATTTAGTCTGCACCTTTCAACGGCTTTCTCCTAACCGGTTTTTACTCAATAAAAACGGGCAGACCGCACTTCGTCGGTCTGCCCTGTCGGTTTATTTTTCGATAAACGAATCAAATTTCTTTGATATCATCCTCACAAAGAATGGGAACGTTTTCTTTAATAAGTGCCTGCTCCGCTTTTTCAACGTCGTCTACGCGGATAACCACGTATGCGCCGAAGTCCTCGGAGGCGGTGAAGGCGTAAACATATTCGATGTTGATATCTGCCAGTGCCAGAATATGTATCACGTCGCACAGTGCGCCTACTCTGTCCTCGAGCTTGGCGGCGACAACGGTGGTGGTGTTCACGACGCAGTCCTCGCTGAGCACCTCGCGGGTTTTGTCGGTGTCGGAGGTGATAAGGCGCAGCACACCGAAATCGTTGGTATCGGCAACGCTCAGAGCGCGGATATTGATACCCTCGCCGGCGATCACCTTTAATGTTTCATACAGTTTGCCCTTTTGGTTTTCTACAAAAACAGAAATCTGCCGAATAGCCATAGTGTTTTCCTTTCTCCGATAGCGGCGGATCAATCGTGCAGCTTGCGCTTGTCGATCACGCGAACTGCCTTGCCTTCACTGCGCACGATCGTCTTGGGCGGCACAAGGTGAACCTTGGGGCCGATGCCGAGCATGGTGCGCATTGCGGATTCGAGCTTCTTCTCCTTCTTCTGGTTTTCCGAAATGATATCGGAGAACTTGTCGGGAGTCAGCTCAACGTTGATATCAAGCGTATCGCTGTTGTTCTTGCGGTCAACAATGATCTGATAGTTGGGAGTATATCCGTTGTTGAGCAACACGGTTTCTATTTGGCTGGGGAATACGTTGACGCCGCGAATTATCATCATGTCGTCGCTTCTGCCCATTGGCTTGCACATCTTGACAAAGGTTCTGCCGCAGGAGCATTTTTCACGGGTGAGCACACAGATATCGCGCGTGCGGTAGCGAAGCAGAGGGAACGCTTCCTTATCCAGCGCGGTGAACACCAATTCGCCCTTGCTGCCCTCGGGAAGCACCTCGCCCGTGTCGGGGTCGATGATTTCCGCATAGAAGTGGTCCTCGTTGATGTGCATACCGCTTTGCTCCTCGCACTCAAACGCCACACCCGGACCGCTTGTTTCGGTAAGACCGTAAATATCAAAAGCCTTGATCCCGAGGCTTTTTTCTATGCTGTGACGCATCTCCTCTGTCCACGGCTCAGCTCCGAAGATACCTGCCTTTAGCTTGTTATCCTCGGGCTTATAGCCCATTTCCTCGAGAGTTTCTCCGATGTACGCCGCATAAGAGGGGGTGCAGCAAAGAATGGTCGAGCCTAAATCCATCATAAACTGGATCTGGCGCTGGGTGTTGCCGGAGGACATGGGAAGGGTCAGACAGCCCACCTTGTGGGAGCCGCCGTGAAGTCCCGCGCCGCCCGTAAACAGACCGTAGCCGTAGCTTACCTGACACACATCGCCCTTTGTGCCGCCTGCCGCCACGATCGCTCTGGCAACGCAGTCTTCCCAAAGGTCAACATCGTTCTGGGTGTAAAACGCGACAACACGCTTTCCCGTGGTACCTGAGGTGGACTGGATACGAACGCAGTTCTTCAAATCGGTGGCGAGCAAGCCGTAGGGATATGCCTCGCGCAAGTCCGCCTTTGACAAAAACGGAAGCTTTTTGATATCATCCACACTCTGAATGTCCTCGGGCTTAACGCCTTTTTTGTCCATCAAATCGCGGTAGTACGGCACGTTGTCGTACACATGCTTTACCTGCTTCACGATTTTTTCGTTCTGGATCTTCAGAATCTCCTCACGTGAAGCGGTTTCGATTTCGGGCTGAAAATATCTGCCCATTGGTCATCACTCCTTTGATTTTTATTCCTTATTTATAACCCAAACCGCCTTCAAAAGCAGCGGTAAAAAAGCAGAAATCAATGCCGAAAATCAGAATTGATACCCCAATTCAAACGCCTTTAAGTTTACATCAACAAACTGCGGCTTTACAGTGTTTTTAATGGCTTCGATCCATTTTCCCTTCTCAATGTGGAAATACTTGGCGAGTCTGCCCATGAGCACGATGTTCACACTCTTGGCGTTTCCTGCCTGCTGAGCGAGAGACAGCGCGTCGATCTCGTCTACGAACACGCCCTTGGCTTTCAGCTCGTCAAGCACGTTTTCGGGATACTCAGCCGCGCCCGTAATCACGGGCATGGGATCGATCATCTGCGAATTAACGATGATCTTACCGTCTTTTTTGAGGTTGGCAGCATAGCGCGCCGCCTCGATCTTCTCAAACGAGATAATGAAATCAGCCTCACCCTGAGCGATAACGGGTGAATAGACTCTGTCGCCGAAGCGTACATAGGTCACAACTGAACCGCCGCGCTGACTCATTCCGTGAACCTCGCTTACCTTTACGTCATAGCCCTCCTGTACGAGCAGCGCGCCCAAAAGCTTGCTGGCAAGGAGACTTCCCTGACCGCCTACGCCGACGATCATCACATTTTTAGTTTCCATATCATCTGTCTCCTTTCTCAATGGCGTTGAACTTGCACAGCTGGGTACACACATCGCAGCCCACACACTGGGTAAAGTCGATATGCGCCTTTTTATCCTTGATGCTTATTGCAGGACAGCCGAGCTTCATGCACTGACGGCAGCCCACGCACTTATCGGTGTTGACCTTGACCGGAGGCTTTGCCTTGACATATTTGAGCAGCATACAGGGTCTGCGAGAAATGATCACGCTCGGAGCCTCGGCGCTGAGTTCCTCAAGAACCGCATCCTCACATTCCTTGAGGTTATAGGGATCCACAACGCGGACGCGCTCGATTCCGATTGAGCGGCACAGCGCCTCCAGATCGACTGCCAATGCAGGGTCGCCCTTGATATTGTAACCGGTGGTGGGGTTCTGCTGATGACCCGTCATGCCGGTGATAGAATTGTCTAAAATAATCACAGTGGAGTTTGAGCCGTTGTAAGCGACGTTGATCAGTCCTGTCACGCCCGAATGCATAAAGGTAGAGTCGCCGATAACGCAGACAGTCTTTTTCTCGCTGTCCTCTCCGCCTGCCTTGTTAAAGCCGTGAAGGCCTGATACGGACGCGCCCATGCACAAGGTGGAATCAAGAGCGAACAGCGGAGCAGCTGAACCGAGGGTGTAGCAGCCGATGTCTCCGAGACAGGTGATTTTATGCTTGGCAAGGGTATAGAACAGACCGCGGTGCGGACAGCCTGCGCACATGACGGGCGGACGCACGGGAACGGCAGTTTCAAGCTTAACGTTTTCGGGCTGAGTGATCCCGAAAGCCTCGCGGATCGTGGTTTGGTTATACTCGCCGATGGGCGGGAACATCTCCTTGCCGACGCAGGGAACGCCGATGGAGTTGAGGTGGCTCTCGATAATACCGTCAAGCTCCTCCACCACATAGAGCTTGTCCACCTTGGACGCGAAGTCCTTTATTATATCTGTGGGAAGCGGATTGACGATGCCGAGCTTCAGCACGGAAACCGTGTCGCCGAACACTTCCTTTACATACTGATAGCAGGTACCGGAGCAGATTATGCCCTTTTCGGTGCCGCCGAATTCCACGCGGTTAAGCGGACTTGTCTCGCCGAGCTGCGCTATTTTCTTTGTGCGCTCCTCTACAAAGGGGTGACGGCGAATGGCATTGGCAGGAGCCATGATGTATTTTTGAGGGTTTTTCTCGTATACGGGCAGCTCGCGCTCAACTCTGTCCTCCAGCTCAACGGCTGCCTGAGAATGCGCGATACGCGTACACATGCGCACGATCACGGGCGTGTCGAATTCCTCCGAGATCTCAAACGCAGCTTTCACAAACGCCTTTGCCTCCGCCGAATCGGCAGGCTCAAGCATGGGAACCTTGGCTGCGATAGCGTAATGGCGCGAATCCTGCTCGTTTTGAGAGGAGTGCATGGCGGGATCATCCGCCACAAAGAGCACCATACCGCCGTTGACGCCGGTATACGAAAGGGTGAACAGCGGGTCTGCGGCAACGTTGAGACCGACGTGTTTCATGGCGCAGGCGCTGCGAACGCCGCGCAGGGAAGCGCCGAAGGCTACCTCGGCGGCGACCTTTTCGTTGGGCGCCCACTCGCAGTAGATCTCGTCGTACTTGGCGGCGAATTCGGTGATTTCCGTGGAAGGCGTACCGGGATAGCTCGAAACTACCTTAACGCCTGCTTCATAGAGACCTCTTGCGACGGCCTCGTTTCCTAACATTAACTTTTTCACTGACTGAGTCCTCCATTAAATCGACCGCGCCGAAGACGCAAACCGACAGAATTTCATAATCGTATTAATTATATCACACCCCCTTACAAAATACAAGTATTTTAGTTCGCGTTTTTTACGCCGGATAATTCGGTAACGTCGGCGTTTCGCGGGACAGAATAGAAATATGGGAAGCTGTGAGGGCAATGGAAACAACGTTATGTTTTTCAGCTTGTGTACTTGACGTTAGAAAATATGCTGACCTTTGAGTTTCGCGGGAAATGATTGCATTTGTTATAATATCAGCGAATTTTCAATGAGTTATCCTATAAAACCGCTTTGTGAACGGAAACCGTCGTTTAAGACCCTCTTCCGTCACGTCACCTCGGAAGTTTGTTGTTTACTAATTATATCAGAACTTCTGAAACGTTCATTTAGTTCTGCACTTGTGTTCATGGTGCCGTGCCACCTTCTCCCGGGAGCAATGTCAACAACTTAAGAATAAGCGGCACTATTTACAAATATCAAACATTATATTCGTGCAAATTGCGAATT
>CADASG010000056.1 GCA_902790475.1 uncultured Ruminococcus sp.
CAGCGGGCTTGCAATGCAAGCCCCTACAGGTTAAAACGCTAACGTATTGTTGTGGCGCACGTTTGGTACAGTTCCCCAATACGTCATTTCGAACCTTTAGCACGTTTCCTCCATATGTCATTTCGAGCGGTCGGCGTGCCGCCGCTGTCAGCTCGCGGACTATGGGACGGCATGAAAGGTAACGTCGCCATTACGCGAGAAACAGTCACCGTTTTCCTTATACTGCGTAGGGTCGCACCCATGTGTGCGACCGAGGGTGCTGCACAAAACATTCTGCTCCTATCATTATTCGGACAGAAAAACAACGTCGGCACAACGGGCTTGCAACGGATAACACCTGAATACACTGCATCATATAAATAATTGATCAAAATCCAAGGAGGTCATATCATGACAAAATCAACACAAAACATCAAAAACCTTGCCTCAATGGCAATGCTCACCGCGCTGGCGGTAGCGGCGGACATCTTTCTGCGCATCGGAGGCATCGGCGGCTTTCTCACCTACGAGCCAAAGGACGTTGTTCTCACCATCGGCGCGTTTCTGTTTGGCCCCGTAGCCGGACTGATAATGTCGCTTGTCGTCTGTCTGGTTGAAATGATCACCGTAAGCTCCACGGGTCCGATCGGTCTGCTGATGAACTTTTTGTCCTCGGCGGTATTCGTCGGCGTCGCTTCCGTGATCTACTACCGCAAAAAGACCATGTCGCGCGCCGTAGCCGGTCTGATCGCCGCAGTGCTTTCCATGACGGCGGTAATGCTGCTGTGGAACTATATAGTAACGCCGATGTACATGGGCGTTCCGCGCGAGCAGGTGGTTGGAATGCTTCTGCCTCTGCTGCTGCCGTTCAACCTTATCAAAGCTGCGCTTAACGCCGCGCTGGTGCTGCTGCTGTACAAGGGTGCAGCGACCGCGCTGCGCAAGTCGGGACTTGTCCCCAAGCGCGACAGCTATCAAAGCGACAACAAGCGCCTTAACACGGTTCTTGTGGTGGTCATCTCCGCCGTTGCCGCAGTCACCCTGCTTTTGGTGCTGCTGATTTTCGCCAAGATACTGTAATAGGTTGACAACGAAAAATAATATGCTATAATATTAGCGATACTACAGAGTAGAAGCTGTGCGTAAAGTGTTTCACGGACGGGGAGTTGCCGCGAAAACGAAAGAGATTTCTCTGCGATACAGCGTTCGCATCCCGCTGTTGATTATGAAAATTCGCGGGCGGCTCGGTGCTGTCCGCTTTTATTTTCGCTAAACGGCGCGGCTGCAGGGGGGAGTTATTATGAATCCGATCAAAAACCTGAAAAATTCCGTACTTGAATTCAAAAGCATCTACGCGCTTGCAGGTATCGCCATGCTGCTTGCGCTGCGCGTTGTACTGGGACTTTTTGCAAATGCTACGCTTGCGATCTTCGGCGGCAACGTCAAAATCACTCCGTCGCTGTTTGCGCTAACCACCGCGGCGGCTATGTTCGGACCGTTCCCGGCGGCGCTGGTAGGCGGTCTTGGCGATGTGCTGTCATTTTTTCTCGCACCGGCAGGAGGCGCGTATTTCCCGGGCTTTACGATCAGCGGAGTGCTCACCGGACTGATTTACGGCTTCGCGCTGTACAAAAACCAAGTCACCCTGCCGCGCGTGATCATCGCATGGTTTATAAACATGCTGGTCGTTGAAACCTTTTTGGCAGCTTACTGGCTGTGGACGCTGAACGGCTACACCGCCGACTACAGCGTGTACCTGATCTGGCGGTTTGTCAGTCAGGGCATAAAGTGCGTGCCGGATATCCTGCTGATTTACTTCATCGGAAAGCTAACGGCAAAAATCAAGATCCAACCTAAAAAACAATAATATGCAAAACAGAGCCGGCTCATAACTCGAAAGGGTTATGAGCCGGCTTTCCGGCAAAAAGCGCTTTACCTCCATATGTCATTTCAAACTTTTAGCGCGTTTCCTATACATGTCATTTCGAGCGGTCGGCGTAAGCCGAATTCGCGCAGCGAATAGTCGAGAAATCTCCCTGTTAGAAAACCACGGTTCACCGCCGAGGAGATTTCTCCACGCGTTTTTTGGCTCGCGTACTTTACGTCGGGTGTATTGGTAACCTTGGCATTTCGCGAGATAGAATAGAAATATCGGAGGCTGTGAGGGCAATGGAAACAACGTTTTTTTGATCAACGTTTTCCATTACTATGTAGGGGCGCGCATTGCGCGTCCGCGGTCGGCGTGCCGCCGCTGTCAGCTCGCGGACTATGGGGCGGCATGATAAGTAACGTCGCCGTTACGCGAGAAACAATCACCGTTTTCCTCAACTACGTAGGGTCGCACCCATGTGTGCGACCGAGGGTGCTGCGCAAAACATTCTGCTCCTATCAATATGCGGACAGGAAAACCACGTCGGCACAGCGGGCTTGCAATGCAAGCCCCTACAGGTTGAACCGCTAATGTTCTGTGTATTCACACGGTCGGTTCTTTACCTCCATATGTCATTTCGAGCATTTAGCACGTTTCCTCCATATGTCATTTCGAGCGGTCGGCGTAAGCCGAATTCGCGACAGCGAATAGCCGAGAAATCTCCCTGAGAGGAAACCAAAGTTCACCTCCAAGGAGATTTCTCCGCGCGTTCCGCTTCGCTCCACCCGGTCGAAATGACAGCTGATTCAGAATATAAACAACGTTTGTGATCGCACCAAAGCCTTCTCCCGAGAGAAAGCCTTTCTGCGGAAACGGGTTTCTGCGCTTGACAAACCGGGACGTCAAGGGTAAAATGATGGAGGAAAAATCACACCCTGAAAGCGCAGGTGATGAGCCATGCCGGTTTATCGGATCGCAAAACTTAATATACGTATCGAGCCGCTGTATCCGCAGACGGCGCAGAGACTAAAGCCGTTTTTGACCGACTCTACGTCGGCGGATTTTGACGCTTCCGCCGCTCCCGGGGACGTTGAAGCTTATCTTAGCCGCTGCAAAGTCCCCTGTGCGCCTCACCTCGCCGAAGGCTCGATGATCCTCACCGAGATCTGCCGCACCGTGCTCAGAGATCACGACGGCTGCTTTTTTCACTCCTCGGCGCTGATGATGGACGGCGAAGCCTACCTTTTCACCGCGCTGAGCGGCACGGGCAAATCGACTCACACCGCGCTGTGGAGAAAGCACTTCGGCGACAGGGTCACCATGATCAACGACGACAAGCCGATCGTGCGCCGCATAGACGGAAAGTACTGGGTGTGCTCCACGCCGTGGATGGGCAAATCCGAGATCGGCAGCAATATCGACGCGCCCGTTAAGGCGGTCTACGTTTTGCAGCGCGCCGAAAAAAACAGCGCAGTCCGCGTAAATGTCTCGACTGTGTTCCGTCAGCTCTTTGAGGCTACGCTGGTGCCGCGCGAACCCGAGAATATGCAAAAGCTGCTCGCTCTGTTTGACGGGCTGTTTTCACAGGCAAAGCTGTTTTTGCTGAAATGCAACCAAGACGAAGAAGCCGCCGCAGTTGCTTACGAGGCGGCAAAAGAGGATAGTGATAACGATGAACATTGAACAGGTGGTTTCGGTCGAAAACATGCGCCGAAGCGATAAAATGACCATTGACAGCGGCGTTCCGTCGGCTGAGCTGATGCGCCGCGCCGCGCAGGGGATCTTTGACGCCGCCGCGTTTACGGGCAAGGTGGCTGTCGTCTGCGGAGCAGGCAACAACGGCGGCGACGGCTACGCGCTGGCGTGCATCCTGTACGAGCACGGCTTCACGCCCGTCATCTTCCGCGTGACCGACAGGTTTTCACCGGACGGTCTGTATTATTATAAGAAAGCGCTCTCGCTCGGCGCCGAGGAAAGAAGCGCCTGTGTACCCTCACCCTTTGTCGGCTTTGACATCGTGGTTGACTGTCTGCTCGGCACCGGATTTCGCGGCGCTTTGGACGAAAAGCTGTGCCGCGTAATAGAGGAGATCAACACCTGCGGAGCCTTTGTTATCAGCGCCGACATCAACAGCGGACTGAACGGCGACACGGGAACAGCGGATTTCGCGGTCGTGTCTGACTTAACGGTATCGGTCGGATATCTGAAAACAGGCATGTTTTTAAACGACGCGCCCTCGCTGATCGGCAAGCTGCGCAACGCTGAAATCGGTATCCAGCTCGAGCGCGAGGAATACAAGCTGGCGGATTACTCCATGCTTTATATGTTCGAGGGCTACAATTCGCTTTCAATGACCCTCGCCGAGTTCTATGAGCGCTTCGGCTGCAAGCCTGAGGACGGCGGCGTCGCAGAGCAGGCGGCTCGGCTGAGCGCGGAGCTCGGCAAAACCGTGGTGATAAAAACCAACCGCTCCGCCGTTATCGGCGACATCAAGTATGTCTACTTCTGCGCGGACTATATCGTATGAGGTTGAAGGTATGATGAATTTTTTTCAGCGCCTGCAAATGTTTATGCAGGGCAGATACGGGCTTGACACGCTCAACAAGTTTTTGATCGGACTATCGCTCGTCCTGTATTTTGTCAATATTTTTGTATTTGACCGCTTGGCGCATTTTATTATTTTGCTGGTGATCGTTGCGGTATACGCGCTGCTGATATTCCGCGCGCTCTCGCGCAACATCAACAGGCGCAGCGCCGAGAACCGCGCGTTTCTTAAAGTCTACGACCCTGTGAAGGCTTGGGTAAAATTCAATATCCGCCGCTTTAAGGACAGAGAAAACTACCGCTACCGCAAGTGTCCGACCTGCAAGGCGGTTCTGAGAGTCAAAAACAAAAAGGGCGTTCACACGGTGCGCTGCCCCAAATGCAATTACGAATTCAAGACAAAGATCAGATAAATTTTCAGCCGTGAGCCTCATAAAGCGCTTGACTTTTAGCCTTAATATGGTATACTAAGTTTAACATGAGAAAGCATGGCTTTCGGAAAGGAGACCGACATGGCGAACGAAGAATTTTACGAAGAAATGGAAAACGAGAGCGCCCTCATTACCCTGGAGGATGAGGAAGGCAATGAGGTCGAGTTTGAATTTCTGGACGTCATCGAATACGATAACGAAGAGTATATCGTGCTGATCGAAAACCGCGAGGACGCGGATGAGGTAGTGATTTTGAAGATCAACGTCCTCGACGATGAAAACGAGGAATATCTCAGCATTGAAGACGAAGATCTGCTCGAAACGCTGTTTGACATATTCAAGCAAAAATACGAAGGCGAAATTGATTTTGAGTAAATATTAAAGCAAGGGCAGGTTCAAACCTTGATCGGGTTTTGAACCTGCCTTTTTAAAATCCTCCTTTAATAAAGGAGATTCCTCCGTTGGAGGAAATGTCGCGCAAGCGACAAAGGTGGTGCCGCCTCTGCAAGAGGCTGTCAGCGCAGCTGACTGAGGCCAACGTTAGGGTTCGCACCAAAGGCTCCTTTAGTAAAGGAGCTGTCAGCGCAGCTGACTGAGGATTCCCGCGCCGCTCTTTCTCATACGTCCGCTTTTTCCTAATTGATTCCAACGTTAGGTTATATCGAATAACGCTGAACGTAAAGGTAATCGCCTGCCATGTAAATCCCCCGTCGCGCCTATAAAGGCGCGCCACCCCCTTTAACAAAGGGGGCTTTTTCGTTCAACGACTACCGTTAGGATTCACACCAAAAGGCTCCTTTAGTAAAGGAGCTGTCAGCGCAGCTGACTGAGGATTCCCGCGCCGCTTTTTCTCATACGTCCGCTTTTTCCTAATGGAAACCAACGTTAGGTTATATCGAATAACGCTGAACGTAAAGGTAATCGCCTGCCGTGTAAATCCCCCGTCATTTCGCTTTGCGAAATGCCACCCCCTTTAACAAAGGGGGCTTTTTCGTTCAACGACTAACATTAGGATTTTTACCAGAGGCACCTTAAACCGAGAAGGCTTTTCGTTTATCGCCTGACTTTTAGATCGACGGGTTCCGTTCAAAAAAATCTTGCGTTCTTTTTTGCCGTATGATAGAATATAAATAAAAGTCAGAACGAAAGGGTTTATTTATGTGGGACAATATTATAAAAGAAGTTGAAAACGTCAACAACTTTGTCAACGGAATTGTCTGGGGCTGGCCTGTTGTCATACTGATTTTGGGAACAGGCATTCTGCTGACTGTGCGCACCCGATTTTTGCAGGTGCGGCACTTCGGCGATTCGCTGAACTCTACGATCATCCCCACCGTTAAGGGGATCGGCAAAAAGAAGCAAAAGGACAGCCGCGTTAAGTCGGTGTCTCAGTTCGAGGCATTCGCGACAGCCATATCGGGCACCGTCGGCACGGGCAACATCATAGGCGTAGTTTCGGCGATTTTAACGGGCGGACCTGGCGCGGTGTTCTGGATGTGGATATCCGCGTTCTTCGGAATGGTCACCAACTACTCCGAAAACGTGCTTGGACTGTACTTCCGCAAAAGGGACAGTAACGGAAATATTTCGGGCGGTTCGTTTTACTACATAGCCTACGGCTTGAAATGGAAGTGGATGGCGTACTGCACGGCGGTTTTCTGCATATTTGCCGCTATAGGCATGAGCGGCGTGCAGACCAACAAAATCTCCGGCACCATCTCGGAGGCGCTTTCACGCGCCGATCTTTTTGAAAACAGTCAGGCGCTGAAGCTTGTTGTCGGCATTATCACCGCGGCGATAACCGCCGTCGTCATCATCGGCGGTATCAAGCGTATCGGCAAGGTCGCTTCTCTGTTGGTGCCGTTCATGTCGCTGCTTTTCATTATAATGTCGGTGACCGCTATCTGCATGAACTATGAACGCATAGGCGAGACCTTCGCGCTGATCTTTTCAAAGGCGTTCAACTTTCAGGCTGTGGGCGGCGGCATCCTCGGCTTCACCTTTGCCGAGGTGATCAAAAAAGGCATGGCGCGCGGCGTGTTCTCAAACGAAGCAGGACTCGGCTCCTCGGTTATCGCGCACTCGGCGTCCGAGACCCGCGAGCCCGTCAAGCAGGGACTTTGGGGAGTGTTTGAGGTGTTCTTTGACACCTTCATCATCTGCACCCTCACCGCGCTGATGTTCCTGACCACCTTTGATCCCACGACGCTTACTCCCAAAATGGAGGACAGCGTGATGTCCATGAGTATGTTCTCACAGAACTTCGGCGGCTTCGGCACGGCGATATTCTCCGTTATCATGCCGCTGTTTGCCTTTACAACGGTGATCGCGTGGTCATATTACGGCGAAAAAGCGGTCGAATTCTGCTTCGGGAACCTCAGCGAGAAGAAACGAAAGGTCATCATTACAGCGTTCAAGGTGCTGTATGTAGTGCTGATCGCGGCGTCAGCCATGATACACAGCGAGCTGATCTGGGCTATCGACGATACCTTCAACGGAATGATGGCGGTACCGAATCTGATATGTCTGATCGCGCTCAGCGGACTGGTGGCTAAGATCACCAAAAACTATTTTGACCGCAAAAAGGGAGTCAAGGCGGAGCCCATGCTTTCCGCCTATCCCGAGCAAAACGAGGAATTCAAACAGGATATCCTAAGTGAAACCGAAGAAATGAAATAAGGGGAGATATACTTATGAAAAAACAAATTCTCGCGGCTGTTCTCGCCGGAATGCTGGCGTTTTCGGGAGCTGCGGTACCTGCCGGAGCGGCTCAGATCAATAGCGAGGCGGTCTTTGACGGTCCCGCGGTCAACCTGCTGCTCAACCGTCCCGACGGCGTTAAGATCGGCTGGACGCGCTATCCCAACGCCGTGTACTACCGCGTGTTCACCAACGAAAACGGCAAGTGGAAAACGCTGGGCGATTCCTCATGCCTGAGCTACATACACAAGACAGCCCAAAACGGCAAGAGCTACACCTACACCGTCCGCGCCATGGACAAGGACAAGCGCTTTATCAGCGGCTACAACAATCAGGGCTATCAAAACAGTTACCGCTGCGAGCCGCAGATCACCAAGCTCGACAATACCGCGACCGGCACAAAGATCTACTTCACTTCGTCAAACACCGCGAAGTACCGCGTATTCGCATACGACAACGGCTGGCACAAGATCGGCGAGACCGCCGACACGGTCTTCACCCATAACAAGCTGACCGACGGCAAGACCTACACCTACACCGTTCGGTGCGTGGACAACAGCGGCAAATTCACCAGCGAATACAACAAAGACGGCTGGAAAAACACCTTTATCGCGCCGCCGACCCTCAGCTCTGCGTCCAATGCAGCCGACGGCGTATCGCTGCGCTGGAGCGCCAAGCCCAAGGCAGGCGGCTACCGCGTCTACCGCAAGTCCGACGGCGGCTCGTGGGGGCGCATCGGCGATTCCGCAAACACAAGCCTGACGGATAAAACCGCCGTTTCCGGCACAAAGTACACCTACACCGTGCGCGGCATAGACGGAAGTCGCTTCACCACCTATTTCAGCAATTATCAGTCAGTAAGCTATGTCGCCGCTCCTGCTGTAACAGGCTTTGAAAACGCAAACGGCAGCACAAAGCTCAAATGGAACACCGTAAAGGGCGCAGCCAAATACCGCGTGTTCTACCGCGACGGCAGCAGCTGGAAGAAGCTGGGCGACAGCGCTTCCGCAGAGTTCACGGACAAAAGCGTTAAGAACGGTCAAGCCAAAACCTACACCGTGCGCTGTCTGAACAGCAGCGGAAGCTTTGCCAGCGGCTACAACGGAAGCGGCTGGACGAACACCTACTACGCACCGCCTGCCATCACCTCGGCAGCGAACAATACCGTGCGCTGGAACGCGGTCGGCGGAGCAGCAAAATACCGCGTTTACCGCAGTCCCTTCGGCGGCAAGTGGGAGACCCTCGGCGACACGGCGGCGACCTCCTTCACCGATACCACCGCTAAAAGCGGAGTGCCGTACCGCTACACCCTGAGGCTGCTCAACGAGAGCGGCAAGGGCATCAGCGGCTACCTCGGCGACAATCCCTACTACTGCAACGGAGCGCTCGCGAACGGCAAGATCACCGTTAACGGCACGAGCTACAATTTCTCGAACGGCAGGCTCTGTCAGGGCTTGGTCACCGTCGGCGGCGCAAAATACTACTACGACGAAAACGGCGTGCTGCAAAAGAACGGCATAGTCGGCAACAGCAGGGACGGCTACTACTACGCCGACAAGAACGGCAAGATCGACACAAGCTACCGCGGCGCGGTGACCTCGGGCGGCTCAGACTGGATCGTGAGGAACGGCAAAGCGACCAAAGCCACCTCCGCCTCCGACAAGACCCTCTTCCGCGCCATGAAGCTTGCTGCCAAAATCACCGACAGCAGCATGACCATGGAGCAAAAGCTCAGAAAATGCTTTGACCATATCAAGGACAGCTATCCCGAATACAACCCCCGTATACCGCATTACACCGGCACGGACTGGCCTGTTATTTACGCCAACGACATCTTTTTAGACGGAGGCGGCAACTGCCTGAGCTGCGCGGCTGCGTTCGGATATCTCGCCAAAGCCATCGGCTATGAAAACGTTTATGCCTGTAACAGCGGCGGTCACGGCTGGGCTGAGGTCAACGGCTTGGTCTACGACCCCGAATGGGCGCGTCACAGACACCAATACTCCTATTACGGACTGAGCTACAACACCAAAACCGACGTAGACTACAAAGGCGGCATCTCCGCCGGCAAACCGTTTATGCATGTAAAACTATAGTAATATTAAAAGGATTACGCCTATGGCTTCAACAAAAGACTACTTGGACTATATTTTGGAACAGCTCGGCGGTTTGGAGGATATCACTTACCGCGCCATGATGGGCGAGTATGTTCTCTATTTCAAGGGCAAGGTGTTCGGCGGCATATATGACAACCGCTTTCTTGTCAAGCCCGTAAGATCCGCAAGGGCGCTTATGCCGAACGCTCCGCTCGAGCTGCCCTATGAGGGCGCAAAGCCGATGCTGCTCGTGGAAAATCCCGATGACAGGGAGTTTTTGACGGAGCTCATAAGCGCCATGTTCAGCGACCTTCCATACCCAAAGAAAAAGTAAATGCCGACCAACAACGTTGGGTAAACTTATTTAGGCAACACCGTATAATTCAGATATGCGAATTGTGCGGTGTGCCTTGTTTTTTTAAGGTTAATTTCAGAAACGCGGTATATATTTTAATTGTCAGAGATAAAACGCTAATAAAAAGGAGTGACACCTTATGAAGAGAAACACCATTAAAGCTGCGGCTGCGGCTTTGTCGGCGGTGCTGCTTGCTTCGGCTCTGCCTTTCGCGGCGGCTGCTGCGGAGGACGGCTCAGCCGCGTCGGCGCTGATACGCGGCGACTCAAACGGCGACGGCAGGGTGACTATCAACGACGCAACACTGATTCAGCGCCATTTGGTTCACCTTGAAACCATTCCCGACGAGCGGCTCGCGGCGGCAGACGTCAACGGCGACGGCTTTGTTACCGTGTCGGACGCGACGTGGATCCAGAAGTACTTAGCAGGCTACGCCAACACCTGCGGCGTGGGACAGGAGATATCCGGCGCGACCGATCCCACTGAAGCCACCGATCCCACCGAGGCGACTGATCCTACAGAAGCCACCGACCCGACGCAAGCCACCGATCCTACCGAGGCGACCGAGCCGACGGTGACCGGTGACGAGTGGAAGGAGAACACGGGAACCATCACCCTGAGCAACAGCGGAATAACCGTGACAGGCGAGGGGATCTCAGTGTCGGGCAACGTTGTGACCATAACCGAAGGCGGCGACTGGGAGGTTAAGGGAACCTGCGATAACGGCATGATCTACGTTGACACAGGCGAGGAAAAGGACATAAACGACAAGGTAAAGCTCCGCTTGAACGGCGCGACCCTCACCAACTCAAACGGCCCCGCGATCTATTACGACCGCTGCAAAAAAGCGTTCATCACCATTGAGGACGGCAGCGTGAACACCATCACCGACGGCGCTTCCTATGACTCCGCTTACGCCGAGGCAAAGGCGGCGATACACAGCGACGATACGCTCGAGATCAAGGGCAAGGGTACGCTGAACGTGAACGGCAAATACAAGCACGGGATAAACTCCGACGACGACATCATCATCGAAAACGGCGTGATTAATATCACCTCCGTCAAGGACGCGCTCCACGCAAACGACGATATCACCCTCAGCGGAAAGAACATCAAGCTCACCGCAAACGCCAACGGCGACGGAATGGAGAGCGAGGGAACCGTCAACATTGATAAAGCAAGCGTCGGCATTACGGGCAGCGGCAAGGGCATCAACGCCGCAGGCGACATCACACTGACGAGCGGAACCTATGAGATCAACACCTCCGACGACTGCATCAACGGCAACGCGGCGGTCAAGATTTTGGACGGCAGCTATAACCTGACCTCGGCAGACGACGGTATCACCGGCGCGACAGTCGATATAGCGAACGGAACCTTTGAGATAACGAGCGCAGGCAAGGGAATCAACGGCGACAGCGATATCAGCCTGACAGGAGGAACCTACACCGTCAACTCCACAGCCGACGACTGCATCAACGGCAACGCGGCAGTAAACATCTCGGACGGCAGCTACACCCTGACCGCAGGCGACGAAGCCGTTACCGGCGACAGCCTGAACATCACGGGCGGCACCTTCGGCGCTAACGTCAGCGGCAAGGGCTTCAAGGCGACAACCGACCTCAACATCAGCGGCGGCGAACTGACCGTCAACTCAGCCGACGACAGCGTTCACTCCAACGGCAATATCACAGTAAGCGGAGGCACACTGACACTGACCTCGGGTGACGACGGGATCCATGCCGACACCACCCTCACCGTGAAAAACGGAACGATCACCGTGACCAAGAGCTACGAGGGTCTTGAGGGCAACTATGTTGTGATCGACGGCGGAACGATCTCCGTCACCGCGAGCGACGACGGCGTGAACGCGGCAGGCGGCAATGACCAAAGCTCAATGGGCGGACGTCCGGGACAAAACCAGTTCAATCCCCGTCCGGGCAGTCAGGGAAGCGACGCGTCGATCACCGTCAACGGCGGTTATCTATACGTGATCGCCTCGGGCGACGGCGTAGACTCAAACGGCGCGCTCACCTTTAACGGAGGCACGGTCATCGTGCAGGGACCCACACGAGGCGGCAACTTCTCAGTTGACGCGGACGGAACAGTGGGCTTCAACGGCGGCACCGTCATGGCGCTTTGCTCAACAAGCGCTATGTGGGAGGACATCAACGGCAAGTCCGGCAACTCAGTGCTCAACAAGAACATCGGCACAGTCAGCAGCAATTCGGTCATCACCGTTACCGACTCAAGCGGCAAGGTGCTTTCCGCGATAAAGCCGAAGATCACCGGCAGCGTCGGCATAGTGTATTACACCGACCGCACTTCGTCACTTACAAGCTGCAAGGCAGTCACCAACGGCTCCTACAGCGGAACGCTTGACAGCTTCGGCTACAGCGAAAGCGGAACCGTCAGCGGAGGAAGCTCCTACACGCTCTCACAGGGAAGCGGCGGCGGCTTCAATCCCGGCGGACGTTGGTAAATGATTCAGATATCCGCGGATTTTTCCGTTAGGGTATATAGGGTTAAAAGGGGGCGGCTCAAAACCGATCGGGTTTTGAGCCGCCCCCTGAGGGTTGCTGAACGAAAGATTTGTGTTATTACTAAGCCTTGCCGAGATTTTTTGGGCAAGCTGACGGAACAATATTCAAGCAAGCCGCGCGCCTTGAATTGTGCGGTGTTGCCCTAAGCGTTCGGCGACACTTTTGTTTCCTGTCAGGGAGATTTCTCGGCTATTCGCTGCGCGAATTCGGCATACGCCGACCGCTCGAAATGACATATATAGGAAATGTGTGTCTGCCTTACCTATCGAAGTATCTCCTTCACAGGGAACATTGGCTCGTCGCTGCAAAAGGAGCCGGCTCATTGTTAGCTTTGAGCCGGCTCCTTTGATTTCATTGGATCTTATTTCCGTTACCGCGTTTCGGTTTCAAACGCTTTGGGGATGAAGCTTATTATATCGGTGGGCAAAAGCGAGCGTTTGCCGAACGCTTCGGCTGCAAGGTCGCCTGCTTTTCCGTGGAGGTATACCGCCGCAGCAGCCGTTTCAAAGGGCTTTGGATTCTGTGCCAGCAGCGAGGCGAGCATACCTGCCAGCACGTCGCCGCTGCCGCCTGTCGCCATTCCGCTGTTGCCTGTGGGGTTTACAAGCACGCGTCCGTCGGGAGCTGCCGTTACCGTTCCGGCTCCCTTCAGCACGGTGACAACGCCGTATTTCTGTGCGAAATCAAGCGCGGTTTGCTCTCTTGCGGCGTTCACCTGTGATGCGGTCTTGCCGGTCAGCCTGCCCATCTCACCGGGATGAGGCGTGATGACTAAAGGGAAGCGCGCCGTTTTGAGCACGTCAGGGTCGTCGGCAATGCAGTTGAGCGCGTCGGCGTCAAGCACGAGCGGACAAGCCGCTCCGCCGATAAGTCCGCGCGTAAGCGAACGGGTATCGCCGCACAGCGACAGTCCGCAGCCTACGAGCAGCGCCGAAGCGGACTGAGCTTCACGCAGCAGCAAGGGCAGGTTTTCCGCAGAGATCGCGCCGCTTTCGGTTTGGCTGAGCGGCAGGTACACGCTTTCCCAAAGCTGACCTGCGGCGATCGGATAAACGCTGTTCGGCAGGGCGCATTTAAGCAGACCTATTCCGCAGCGAAGCGCCGCCTTGCCTGCCATGAGCGCCGCGCCCGCCATTCCGTAGCTTCCGCAGACGCTCAGCAGAGTGCCGCAGCTTCCCTTGTGCGCGTCGTCGGGGCGGTCTGTAAGAGCCGCCGACAACGTTTCCCTGTTCGTTCTCTGCGTCACGCGTTTTCGCTCCTCTTGTAAAACAGCTTGAGCATCAGCTCGCGCTTTAAATAAGGCTTCATGCCCTGCAATATCTGCTCGTTCGGGTTGAACACCAGCAGACACCTGCCGCGCTCGGGAGTGCTGAACACCGCAAACCAATTGCCGTTTACGTCGTCCGCGTCCTCAGCCGCCATATAGACCTTTGAAAAGCTCATTTCGCGCACGGTTTTGTCGCCGATTTCAAGTATTTCGATATCCTTGATCGGGATATTGCACATCTTTTTGCGCTTGCGCAGCGAAATTATTTTTGACACATGCAGATAATCGCCGACGACGGAGTATTCAAACTCCACGCGCTGTCCCGAAAAGGTGTACCACACGCCGTAGATCCCTCCCAAAAAGAGGAAAAACGCGACCATCAGCAGATACGGTATCTTTACCATCAGTCCTATTACAACGCACAGCGCAGGCACCGCGAACAACAGCACCAACGCCAGCAGCTTTATCATAAGCTGCTTTGATTTGTTTTTACGCTTTACGACCTGTTCGTTAAATCCTTCCATTTCAATGCTCCTTGATTTTTTATGCTTATATATTACCATATCGGCGCGGTTTTTTCAAGAAAAGTTTGAAGGCAACACCGCATAATTAAGGTGTGCGGCGTTGCCTGAAAACGGCTTATATGAAATCTGCTGTATTTTCATGTTCGAGTCAACTCTAAATTTGGTAAAAGAAAGTAGTGCGTTTTGTTGAAAAACGGAGTATAATTGACAAAACGGAGGTTTTATTATGTTATTAACTGTTATAAGGGTTTTGCTCTGCGCGGCTTCTGCCGCGGGGCTGTGCTTTTTTATCTGGCCTATGTCGGTCAACGTCATCAATATAGGCAACATAGCCGCGGCTGTGTTTTGCGTGTGGCTGTTTGTGATGTGCTGCAAGCCGCTTCATCAGTTTTTTAAAGGGCTTTTCTGTCGCTTCGCTCTCACACGCGCTTTGTATTACCTGATAAACGGCTGCTTTATCGCCTTCGCGGTGATGGGCGTCGCTATGTCGGCGCTGATGATCTACGGCATGAACCAAGCTCCCGTTCGCGGAAGCACCGCCGTGGTGCTGGGTGCGCAGGTATTGCCCTCGGGCAATCCGTCCACGATTTTGCGCGGACGTATCGAAGCCGCCGAAAAGTATCTGACTGAGAATCCCGAGGCGAAAGCGGTTTTGTCGGGCGGTCAGGGGATAGGTGAGCCGATGAGCGAGGCGCAGTGCATGTACAACAACCTCGTAGAAAAAGGGATAGCCCCCGAGCGGCTCCATATAGAGGACAAATCGACCAACACCGCAGAGAACCTGAAATTCTCGGACAAGATCATCAGGCAGGAAGGGCTCAGCCCTGATCTGGCGCTCATAACCGACGGCTTCCACCAGGAACGCGCGAGGATCATCGCGAACCAGCTCGGTCTAAAGGGTCAGATCGGCGCGTACAACGCCGCCACCGATATAAAATACGCGCCCACCTACTTCGTCCGCGAATGGTTCGGCATCCCGTATCAGTTGGTTTTGAAGCATACATAAGGAAGGGATCATGTTGAAAATCAAGCTGCTGACAGCTCTTATTCTATTTGCCGTATCGGTCTGCGTTTACTGTCCGGGCTGTTCTGTGCCAAACGACACCGGTTTTGAGTCCGCCGCGACTTCGGATGAACTGCCGGAAGGAGCATTTATTGCCGTTGACGAAGAAACATACCAAATCGGTGATACTATAAAGATAGATCGGTCGAGCGTTAAGCTGACGGACGTTATCACTAAGGAGGAGCCAAAGCAGGAGCGCAATATCTGCACTTTTGTTTTTGATATCACCAACAACGAAAGCAGCGCGCGTGATTATGAGATAGATATTTCGCTTTACAGGACTAAGGACGGAGAGCTGATCGAAAATATGGAGGATACTCCCGTTCCTCATACCGGCGAGGACGAAGACAACATATTCATTGAAGCAGGCAAAACCGCTCAGGTGAAGGTTGTCACGGCTCCGAGCATCAATGAAAAATCCTTTTACGCGGAAACGATGATATCCTTCCGGAACGATGAAACCCAAAAGAGCTCCGATCTGCTTACCGGCTACGCCGTGTCGATCGGAGAGGATAAAAACAAACAGCAAAACGCCCCCGACATTACCGGAGACGGGAGCGAAAAAATCTATTATCTCGGCGTCGGCGATACCAACGAAATGCCCGAGTGTAATATCAAGCTGTCGTCAATAACCAAAAAGGAGCTGTCAGACAGCAAATCACGCTATACATTTACTTTTGAGATAACAAATAAGCGTTCATTCGCAATGTGTCCCGATGGCATAATACGCATGGTTTTATGGGACGATAAGGGAACGAGCAGCCTGTATAACAAAAACATTTTCAAGCCGGCAGGCAACAGTATTTCCGACAAAAACAGAGTCGTTCAGCCCGGACAAACGGCGGTATACGAATTTTACGCGGACGGTCCAACACAGTATGACGAAACGGTAAACATAGATCTGTCTCTGCCTCTGCATTGGAATAACGGTGACTTATCGGGAGGCTTCGGCTTTAACGCTAAATTATCCTAACGTTGGAATCAATTAGGAAAAAGCAGATGTTCGGGAAAAATGCGGCACAACGGGCTTGCATTGCAAGCCCGCTGTGCCGACGTTGTTATTGGCCGTTTGTTTTTAGAAAGCAGCCTTACGTTTGTCGGTGAATGAAAAGCCCCCTTTGTTAAAGGGGGAGGCGCGCCCTAAAGGCGCGACGGGGGATTTGC
>CADASG010000057.1 GCA_902790475.1 uncultured Ruminococcus sp.
TACGTTAAGTACGCAAGCCAAAAAACGCGAGCTGACTGCGGCGGCACGCCGACCGCGGACGCGCAATGCGCGCCCCTACGCCGACAATGGATATTTTTCGGACAATTGCGCAAATATTCAGACATATTTTGCAATACCGACAGTTTACCTCCCGATGTCATTTCGACCGGGTGCCCCGGTGGTCAGTACGCGTGGAGAAATCTCCTTCAACGACGCAGCATTGTTCCCTATCAGGGAGATTTCTCGACTATTCGCTGCGCGAATTCGGCTTACGCCGACCGCTCGAAATGACATTTAGAGGAAACCTGTTAACCAAAACTCCCCGACCGAAATTTTCAACTCTCAACTCAAAAAACCTACCATCCGTTATAGCCGCCTGTTTTGATTATCATGGGGTAATCGAGGCAGGAGACGTTTTTATCTATCACTCCTACTCCGCTTATGCTGTTGCTTTCGAGGTAGTCCACCTCTCCTCCGTACTGCCACATGCCCAAGCGGTGGTATTTGTAAGAGCTCGGCGAGGTGTACCACTGGGCGAACCAGCAGTCGAAATTATCTCTTATATAAGCTGACATCATGGTATCAAGCTCGCTGTAGCCCGTGTAGATCATGGGATAGTAGCCGCGCTTTTGGATCTCGTCCAAAAAGATCGTGGTGATATTGTTGATGTTTTTGTAATTCCAGCCGCCGTTGCTTTCCACATAGTTTGACCACTCCACGTCGAGCGCAACGGGCATGGTGGGGCGGTAGCCCTTTGCGCGTTCCGCCTTGAGCAGTCTGTCAACGTGCTCTATCTCGCTTTTTGCCTGCTGAGTGCTCGTCGCGTAGGAAAACAGGTAAACGCCCCACGGCATTTTCGCCTGCTCGCATTTTTTGACGTTTTGGGCAAAGCGTGTGTCATCCTGACTTGTATAGTTGTCGCCGTAGCCGCAGCGGATCATCACAAACTCATAGCCTGCATTTTTGATCTTATTTATATCAATGTCGCCGTTGTGAGAGGATATGTCAACGCCCCTTTTGCCTGCCATTGATCTGTATTTTCCCGACGCCGTCATCTGCAAAAGCGATACGTCGCTTATGTCTACGCTTCCGCTGTAGTTCACGTCGGCTTTTTCCAGCTGTTCTGACTTTGCGGTTCTGAGCTGAGCCAAAATCTTTTGCAGCTCGGTGGCGTCCTTGATATTTATCGCCCCGTCAAGGTTCACGTCGCCGATTTTATAGATATCCTCAATAGCGAATGCCGACGCGGAAACCGCGGAAAAGCCGAGCAGGATCACTGCCGTCAGCAAAACGGCGATCGGTTTTTTCTTCATATTTTCACTCCGTTCGTAATTGGAAAAGCGGATAGGCGAAGGTGCTCCGCTATCCGCTGATTCGTTTGTATTGAAAATTTTGTACGCTTACCAGACCTTATGCGCTACGGCGACGATCACCGAACGTCCGCGCATAGCGATACGGCGGTTGTACAGCATAATATTATGCGATTCGCAGAGCACGTTCTCGGCGCTCTTGCCCGTGTCCACATAGAGCTTCCAAACATATCCCGTAGGAAGCCCCGGCAGCTCAACGTCGAGCTTCTCCCAGTATGCGTTTATGCCGAAGTAGACGATTTCATCAACGCCCTTGAATCCTTCCGACTCTCCTGCGTACATAACGCCGACCATGCGTGAGTTATCATCAAACTGAGTTTTCCACGGACGGGTTGAGTGAAGACTCTCGGGAGGAAGTGTGCAGGAGCAGGCTCTCCTGTTTTTCGTGATCACGTGAAAACGCTTGCGAAAAGCGATCATGTATTTAAAAAATTCAAAAACGTCGCTGTATTTTTCCTTTCGGCTCCAGTCCAGCCACGAGGTGATGTTGTCCTGACAATAGGGATTGTTGTTGCCGAACTGGGTGTTGCAGAACTCGTCGCCTGCCAAAAACAGCGCTGCGCCGCGGCTGAGCATAAGCGTTGCAAAGGCGTTCTTAACCATCCTTATACGCAGCGCGTTTACCTCGGGATCGTCCGTTTCGCCCTCAAAGCCGCAGTTCCAGCTGTTGTTGTCGTCGGCGCCGTCGGTGTTGTTCCAGCCGTTTTTAAGGTTGTGCTTTACATTATACGCGTAGAGGTCGTAAAGTGTGAAGCCGTCGTGACAGGTGATGAAGTTGACCGACGCGCAGTTGGCTCGGTACGAGGGATCGTACATATCCTTTGAGCCTGTAAGACGCGAGGTAGCCGCCCACGCAAGTCCGCCGTCTCCTTTAAGAAAGCGGCGCATATCGTCGCGGTATTTGCCGTTCCACTCCGCCCAGCGGTTCCACGAGGGGAAGCTTCCGACCTGATACAGTCCGCCTGCGTCCCACGCCTCGGCGATCAGCTTGGTGCCGCCTAAGATCGGGTCGAACGCAAGACTTTTGAGCAGCGGCGGCTGATCCATCGGAGAGCCGTCCTCATTGCGTCCCAAAATAGACGCGAGGTCAAAGCGGAAGCCGTCTATCTTATATTCGGTGACCCAGTAGCGCAGGCAGTGCTTTATAAAGTCCTGCACAATGGGGTGATTGCAGTTGAGGACATTGCCGCAGCCGCTGAAATTATAATACTTTCCATCGGGAGTGAGCATATAGTAAATGCTGTTGTCAAGTCCCTTGAACGAGAAGAACGGACCCTTCTCGTTGCCCTCGGCGGTGTGATTGAATACAACGTCGAGAATGACCTCTATGCCGTTGGATTTCAAATCACGGATCAGTTTTTTGAGCTCGGTGCCCTCGCGGTGGTGGCGGTGGTCGTACTCATAGCTTGTGTTTGGCGCGAAAAAGCACACGGTGTTGTAGCCCCAGTAATCATAGAGCTGCTCGCCCTCGTAGAAGCGGTTTGCGCCGCATTCGTCAAACTCAAATATGGGCATGAGCTCGACCGCGTTTACTCCCAGCTCCTTTAGATAAGGGATCTTCTCGCGGATGCCTGCAAAGGTACCGCGGTGGTTTACGCCCGAGGATTCGTCCATTGTGAAGCCCCTGACGTGCAGCTCGTAGATTATCAGATCCTCAAGCGGAACCGAGGGAGTTTTAAAGTTGCCCCAGTCGTAATCATTGAAAACGACGCGCGCCTTGTAGACGTTGCGATCCTTCTGAGGCTCGCCCCAGCAGCTTTGACCGGTCACCGCCTTGGCGTACGGATCGAGTATGTACTTGTCTTTATCAAAAATCAAACCCTTTGCCGGATCGTTGGGACCGTCAAAGGAATAAGCGTATTCAAAATTTTCGACCTCAAGCCCAAACACTATCATTGAATATGTGTTGCCGACCTTGAAGGTATCGGGAAACCGGAGCTTCGCCTTTGGTCTGCGCGCGCCCGGTTTAAAGAGCAGAAGCGTGCATGAAGTCGCGTAAACCGAGCTGACGGTGAAGCAGATACCGCCGCGCACCGGCGTAGCACCGTCCTTATCAAAATAACCCGGCCGAACATCAAAACCGCTGATGTTGTCGGTGGGTATTAAATCTCTTAACATATATATCCCTTCCGTAAGAAAATGTTGCGTACTTAATATTTTATCACTTTTCAGGTGAAAAATCAACAACATAGTGTGTTTTTTTGCCGGCAACACGTAAGGCAACACCGCAAAAAGTTTGAAATGACGGCTTAGCTGATTGATTCAACAAGTTGGATCGACGTATGGCGGCAAGGCTTGCCATTCTCTTTTACCCGTGATATAATCTAAAATATCGGCAAAATGCAAAAACGCAGGAGGGATCTGTATTGATAATCGACTTTCACACACACACCTTTCCAGATGAGATCGCAGAGCAGAGCATTTCTTATCTGGAGAAAAAGGGACATATCAAGGCGGTAACAAACGCGAAGCGCAGCACTCTGGTTCGCTCCATGCGCGAAAGCGGCGTTGACGTAAGTCTGGTGCTGCCGGTGGCTACGAGGGCGAAACAGGAAAAGACCATAAACAGTCTTTCCGCAGAGCTGAACGGAAAAGACGGCATTTTTTACGCCGGAGCTATCCACCCCGACTGCGAGGATGTTGAAGGGACTCTCAATGAGATCAAAGCCGCCGGGATGTTCGCCGTAAAGCTCCACCCGGATTATCAGGGCGCGTGCTTTGACGACGAGCGCTACATAAATATCCTTGCCAAAGCAGCCGAAAAGGGGCTGTACATTATCACCCACGCCGGAATGGACGTCGCGTTCCCCGATGATGTACACTGCACGCCCGACATGATACTCAATGTGCTCGACCGCCTGAACGGTCTGATCGACAACAGGCTGATACTCGCTCACATGGGCAGCTACGACGCGCCCGACGAGGTGCTGCAAAAGCTGTGCGGCAAGCCAGTAATGATGGACACCGCCGCCGTGCTGGATCTGCACCCGAAAAAGTGCGTCGAGATCATCAGAAGCCACGGCGCGGACAAGGTGCTGTTCGCCACCGACTCGCCGTGGAAAAGCCAGAGGGAGTATATTTCACTGCTTGATTCCCTACCGCTGACCGACGCGGAAAAAGAAGCGATATTCTGCAAAAACGCCTTGAAGATATTAGGGCAACACTAATCTGCTGCTGTTTTGAGCGTTACCTATTTCAAAAAAATAAAAATACCCTCTTGATAAAAGAGAAAAAACGTGGTAATATAGTAAATCAGAGAACACATTGACGGAGAGAGTAGCAAGATCACGGTACAAAACAGAGAGGCGCGTCGGCGGCTGAAATCGCGCTTTGTGCGGTTTTTGTGAAGTTCACTCCCGAGTGGCGCACCTGAAAGCTTCTTCGATTAGGGCGCGACGGCTGACCCCGTTACAGGTTCAACGAGCGTCCGCGAAAGCGGAAATCAGGGTGGTACCACGGAAGCATTTTCGTCCCTGCACAGTTAGACTGTGCAGGGTTTTTATTTTATCACCGGCAAATCAGCGGCAAAACCGCATTAACACAGGAGGAAGATACATGGACAACAGAATCGAGACGCTAAAGCAGGAAATTCTTGACAAGCTCGGTCAAATGACGTCTCTGGACGAATTAGACAAGCTCAGAGTCGAGTTTTTGGGCAAAAAGGGTAAAGTGACCGCCCTGCTGAAAGGCATGAAGGACTTAAACAATGAAGAAAAGAAATCATTTGGCGCAGAGGTCAACCGCCTTAAAAGCGCCGCATCTCAGCATATCGATGAGCGCGTCGCCGAATTGAAGCAAAGGGAGATCGAAAAGGAGATCGCCGCGATGCCGCAGTTTGACATCACAGCGCCTGCTCCGCTGGAGCGCGGCTCCTACCACCCCATCACGCTGGTGCAAAGACAGTGCGAAACGATCTTCAAGTCAATGGGCTTCACCGTGGAGGATTACCCCGAGGTCGTGACCGACTACGAGTGCTTTGAATCCGTAAACATCCCCAAGCACCACCCTGCGCGCGACATGCAGGACACCTATTATCTGGAGAACGGTCAGCTCTTAAAGAGCCAGACCTCCGCAGCCCAGAACGCCATCCTGCGCAAATACGGCAAAAAAATGGCGGAGGACGGCGTGCCGATCAAGGCGATTTTCCCCGGCCGCTGCTTTAGAAACGAAGCTACCGACGCTTCACACGAAAACACATTTTTCCAGATGGAAGGCATGATGGTAGACAAGGACATCAGCATTTCCAACCTGATCTTCTTTATGAAAACCATGCTCTCCGAGGTGTTCCAACGCGACGTCAAGGTGCGCCTGCGCCCCGGATTTTTCCCGTTCGTGGAACCCGGCTTTGAGCTGGACATCAACTGCGAGATCTGCGGCGGCTCCGGCTGCTCGTCCTGTAAGCACAGCGGCTGGCTCGAGCTTTGCCCCTGCGGAATGATCCACCCCAACGTACTGCGCGAGGGCGGCGTTGATCCCGACAAATACACGGGATTCGCTTTCGGTCTGGGCTTGACAAGACTGGCTATGATGAAATACAAGGTCAAGGATATCCGCGACCTGAACAGCGGCAGCCTGAAATCGCTGGCGCAGTTTACCGACGACGAAGCGTAAAGGAGGCAGCGCAATGTTTTTATCAATGAATTGGATTTCCGATTTTGTGGATCTCAGCGGACTTGACAAGGTAAAGCTGATCCAGCAGTTTTCACTTTCGACCGCCGAGGTCGAAAACGAGATTTTCTTCAAGGGCTCGGATATCAGCGGAATTGTGGTAGCCGAGATCAAATCTGTCGAAAACCACCCCGAATCAAAAAAGCTGCACCTGCTCAAGGTGGATACCGGCGAGAACGAGCTGACCGACGTTGTATGCGGCGCTCCCAACGTGCGTGTGGGAATGAAAACCGCATTTGCCAAGGTCGGCGCTAAAATCGGCGAGATCGAGATAGCTCCCCGTCCCCTGGCAGGAGCCATGAGCTACGGCATGTGCTGCAGCGAGGCTGAGATCGGAATAAGCGACGATCACTCCGGCATCATGGATATCACCGACGACGTTGCCAACGGCACCGATATCAAGGAGCTGTACGCGGTAGATGACATCGTTTTTGAGGTGGACAACAAGTCCCTCACCAACCGCCCCGATCTCTGGGGTCATTACGGCATCGCGCGCGAGTTCGCGGCGCTTGCAGGCAGAGAGCTTAAACCTCTCCCCTCTGAGGATCTTAACGCCTACAGCGAGCTTGCAAAGGTAGACATGAAGATCGAGGATCCGCTTTGTCAGCGCTATTCCTGCCTCCAGGTAGAGAACATCACCAGAACCGTCAGCCCCGTGAACATGCGTATCCGCCTTTTCTACTGCGGAATGCGCGGAATAAACTTCCTCGCCGACCTCACCAACTACCTCATGCTGGAAATGGGTCAGCCCATGCACGCGTTCGATTCACGCAAGGTCGGCAAGATCCGCATCAAGCGCTTTGACAAGCCCTTCACCTTCCAAACTCTGGACGGCGTGGAGCGCAATATAGACGAAAACACACTGATGATCTGCAACGACAACACTCCCGTCGCGATCGCGGGTATCATGGGCGGTCTTGACTCCGAGATCGTTGAGGACACCACTACCCTCACCCTCGAATCCGCAACCTTCGACGCGGCTTCCATTCGCAAATCCACCGTTCGTCTTTCACACCGCACCGACGCGTCCATGCGCTATGAAAAGAGCCTTGACCCCGAGATGTGCGACGCAGCCATCGCCCGTTTTCTGTATCTGCTCAAGCAGTACGACAGCGGCGTAAAGGTGGTTTCCGCACTCACCGACGAGTACGCTTTCCGTTACGACACGGTAAAGCTCAGCTTTGACAAGGCGTTTGTTGACCGCTACACGGGCATTGAGATCGGCAACGACACCATTCTCAAAACCCTTAACAGCCTCGGCTTCACCGTAACGCTGAACGATGACACCTTTGACGTGACCGTACCCTCGTGGCGCGCCACAAAGGACGTGACCATCAACGCCGACATCATTGAGGAGATCACACGTATCTACGGTTACGATAACTTTGCCGTTCACACCACCCGTTCTCCCCTCTATCCCGTGCGCATGGATACGGTGAAAAACGACGAGGACAAGATCAAGGACATTTTGGTCAAGCGTTACAGCCTCCACGAGCTCCACTCATACGTTTGGGCATACTCCGACGAGCTGAAATCGCTGGGTATCGAAGTCGAGCCGAATATCAAGCTCCTCAACGCCACCAACCCCAACATTGAAACGATACGCAAGTCCATGATCCCCACCCAGCTTTGCCAGATCAAGACAAACGTCGGCTACGCTCCCGAGTTCGGGATCTTTGAGATTGGCAGAGTGGTAACGGGAATTGACGAAAACGACCTCTGCGTCGAAAAGAAAATGCTCGCGATCTCCCTCTACAGCAAAACCGCCGAAGTCAGGGATCTGTACTTTAAGCTGCGCGACATGCTGGCGGTGCTCACCGACGATCTCAAGCACAAAACGCTCGGCTTCCAAAAGACCGAGCCTGCGCAGGGTTACATCCACCCTGTCAACTGCAACACCATCCTGCTTGACGGCAAGCCCATCGGCTATATCGGTATCGCGCACCCCGTGGTAATGAAAAAGCTAGACAAGAAGGCTAACGTCGTCTTTGCAGAGCTGGATATGCAGGCGTTTGCAGACGTTAAAAACGCCTCCATCGTCTATGAGGAGCCGTCAAAATTCCCGCCGATGGATTACGATATCAGCGTAGTCGTGCCCGAGGGCGTGCTGTTCAGCGACCTCGCCGAGAAATGGCAAAACGAAGGCAAGGGGATCTTGAAGAGCGCCAAGATCGTGGATACCTACGACACCCAAAGCTTCCACAGCGTCACCGTTCGCTTTGAGTTCTCCTCCAACGAACGCACCCTGTCCTCCGCCGAGGTTCAGGAGATAATGGACAAGGTGATCGCGAATCTGAAAGAAATCAACGTGACCTTGAGATAATTCGTTATCAGGACAAAATATAATTCGTTTTTAGAACAAAATATAGTTCGATTTAAGAAAAAAACAAAGCCGGAAACGCACGTCAGCTTTTCCGGCTTTGTTTTACCTCCGAGGTTTTTGTTAACTGCAATATATAAAGATGGTATTACAGATCGAAGATGGTATTACAGATCAAAAAATTTTTTAATAAAATATTATTTTTTTCAAAAACCCCTTGACATTATCTCATTTATCTGCTATCATAGTAACGTTGTTACGGGATGTAGCGCAGTTTGGTAGCGCACACGTCTGGGGGGCGTGGAGTCGCAAGTTCAAGTCTTGTCATCCCGACCACAGGAGACGGTTTTTTAACCGTTTGCCATTTTACGCGAAAATGCTCAAAAACGGCTTGAATACTGAGCTTTTTGGTAATACCACAATCAAGTTGAGAAAGCTTGATGTAAAGAAACTAACACGCCATAAGCTGTCAAATAAACAGTCATTTAAACTATCAACCATTATAGACCGTAAAATCACAAGAAATCCTGAAAAAAAAATTTGCCGAGCGTGAGGATACTTCTCACGCTCGGTAATTATTTTCAAATAGTCAAATCAGACTGAGAATGTCCAAATCTCTTCACATCACACCCTACTCTAACCCGTCTTTATGTTTGTATTCTAATAATCAATATAAACCTTATCAATTGAAATTCGACTACAAAAAACTTTGTAGTCCTGTTGACTAATGAACGATAATCGGCTATAATAATATCAAATCACGATTTAGTAAATTAAGATTAGAAAGAGGCGTGATCTATGTTTGTCGGCAGAGAGAAAGAACTTGCTTTTTTGGAGTCAAAATATACCGTTGAAAACGGTCAGCTAATTGTGCTGTACGGCAGAAGGCGTGTGGGAAAAACCGAGACGCTTAAGGAATTTTGTAAGAATAAGCCACACGTATTTTTCGCTTGCCGTGAATGCACGGACAAACTGCAGCTTAGGACTTTTTCCGAAAAAATGCTCAAAGAGGATATTCCTGCAAGGCGTTATATCTCTCAGTTTGAAAACTGGGAGCAGGCGTTCCGCTCCGTCACCGACTTACCGAGCGGCGATAAGAAGAAACTGCTGATTATTGACGAGTTCCCCTATATGTGCAAAGGTAACGCGAGCATACCTTCTGTATTGCAAAATCTCTGGGACGAGATTTTGAAAGACAAGAACGTGATGATCGTCCTTTGCGGTAGTTCGATGAGCTTTATTGAAAAGGAGCTGCTTTCCGAGAAAAATCCGCTTTATGGCAGAGCGACAGGCGTTTATAAAATGACGGAGATGGATTTTTACGACGCAGTTAAATTTTTCCCGGATTACTCCGACACCGACAAGGTTATCGCATACTCTGTTTTAGGCGGTATTCCACATTATCTGAAACAATTTGATCCGAAAAAATCGCTTGCGGAAAACATCAAAAATAATATTTTAACAAAAGGCTGCGTCCTGTACAGCGAGGTCGATTTCCTGCTCAGGCAGGAGCTCCGCGAAACGCCTATTTACAATTCTCTGATTGAAGCAATCGCTCTGGGCAATACAAAGCTCAATGAAATCAGCCAAAAGTCCCTCGTAGACAACACCTCAAAAACCAGCACTTACCTGCGCAATCTTATTCAGCTGGGTATCGTTGAACGAGAGTTTTCGGTCGATGCAGGAACCAAGGAACGAGCCAACACAAATCGAGGCACCTATAAGCTGACTGATAATTTCTTCCGTTTTTGGTATGCTTTTGTTTTTGCGAATTATTCGGAGCTGGAAGCGGGTGACATTGACGGCGTGTTCCATTACTCCGTAGAACCGCAACTGCATCAATTCGCCTCGATGCCGTTTGAGGATGTTTGCAGACAATATGTGCGCAAACTCCAACAGGCAAACGCACTGCCGTTCAGATACGCGCATATAGGCAGATGGACAGGGAAAACCACGGTACGCGACACATCTGCTCCCGGCGGTACAAGAATAGCGGAAACCGAAATAGATATCCTCGCCGTCTCAAAGTCAAGAAATGAATATCTTGTATGCGAATGCAAATTCAAAAACAAGCCGTTTTCTTATTCAGAGTATCTTGATACCATCGCAAAGCTAACACCACAAAAAGAAAAAGCTGATTTTTATTACGCGCTTTTCTCCGAGTCGGGCTTTGAAAATAAAATAAAAGAAGTCGATAACAATAATAAGAGACTTTGGTTATATAAGCTGTCAGATATTGTTTCCGGCAAAACAGATTTTAACGGATAAAACCGGTAGCGGTATGGAGATATTAAAACCTTTTGACGCAGAGGAATACTCCGGTCAATTTAGATTTAGAATGCCCAAATCCCTTCACAAGCTCCTCGCCGAGCGTTCCAAACAGGAAGGCATCAGTATGAATCAGTACTGTATCTATTTGCTTTCACATTTTAGTTAGCAGCTATAGGAAACCTCTGACAATTTCCTGCCGCGCACAAACACGACGTTGAATCGTCAGAGGCTCCATATATGTAATCAAGGCAATACCGCATAATTCAGGTGTGCGGATTGCGCAGTAAGATTTTTCGTCAGGTTGCACAAATAAATTGAGGTAAGGCTGTCGCCTTGCCGAGATTCCGAGATTTTTTGGGCAAGCTGACGGAATAAGATTCAAGCAAGCCGTGCGCCTTGAATTGTGCGGTGTTGCCTCAAGTATCAAAAAAACATCCATTCGCGGACGGTTTGGATTTCGGCTTGGTAGCCTTTATCGTCGTTCGGAGTTTCGAGGATGAACGGACGGTTTTGCAGCAGAGGATGGCGGACTACGGCTTTCAGCGTATCTGCGCCGATCGTTCCCTTTCCGAGCTGTTCGTGGCGGTCTTTGCGCGAGCCGCAGGCATTTTTGCTGTCATTAAGATGAACTGCGCAGAGCTTCTCCGTGCCTATGATCCTGTCAAATTGCCGCAGCACTCCGTCGAGGTCAGCCGCGATATCATAGCCGGCGTCCCAAATGTGACAGGTGTCAAGGCAAACTCCGAGCTTGCCGCGCAGCTCCTCTCCCCCATATGACTCGGCATGGTCGAGGATCGCCTTTAATTCCTCAAAGCTTCCGCCGATCTCACTGCCTTTTCCTGCCATGGTTTCAAGCAGTACAGTGTTTTGCAGCGGCGCACCGCTTTCTGCTTCGACCTCTCGTATCACATCGGCGAGGGTCTCCGCGATCTGAACTATACCCGTCTCAACACCCTGACCGACATGACAGCCGGGATGGAAGTTATAGAAGTTGCCCGGAAGCGCTTGCAGGCGCAGCAGATCGTCGCGCAGCATTTCACGGGAATTTGCGCGTATCTCCTCTTTTGCCGCGCAAATATTCATTGTATAAGCGCCGTGTACCACGAGCTTGCCGAAGCGGTTTTCATCAAGAAACCGCCTAAGCGCCGCGATATCCTCAGCGGAAACCGCCTTTGATTTTCCTCCGCGCGGATTTCGCGGAAAAAACGCGAACGTATCTCCGCCGAGTTTTTGTTCGTGCTTACCCATAGCCAAGTATCCTTTTGAAACCGAAACATGGTTGCCGATAAAAATCAATTAACTCACCCCGTCATATTGTATCACGTCCGCAGTGATTTTTCAATGAGCCGGGTTATAAAGGCAATACCGCACGCCTGAATCATTTAACATTCCACAACAAAGGTGATGAACTATGATTTATGTAATTTCCGACCTTCACGGTTATCCGTTTGATAAGTTTTTAGGGCTTTTGAAAAAAGCACGCTTCGCCGATGATGACACGCTCTATATTCTCGGCGACGTGATCGACAGAGGAGCGGACGGCATAAAATATCTTCAATGGTCATTAAATCAGCCAAACGTTACGCTGCTTCTCGGCAATCACGAAAAGATGATGCGTGAATGCGATTTCCTCTTTGACAAAAATGTTTCGGACTCATTGAAGGATCTGAACGGCTTACAAAGAATAAACCTGACGATCTGGATGGCAAACGGAGCCGAACCGACTGTGGAAGGTCTGTTTGCTTTATCTGATGAGGAACGGACGGAGATCGGCTTGTACCTCTATGCGCTTCCTGTTTATAAAAGGATCAGGGTAGGCGAAAAGGAATACCTTTTGGTACACAGCGGCTTGCGTGATTTCAGGGCTGACAAGCCTCTTGAGGAATACTCAACAGACGATATGGTTTGGGGACGTCCTGCGTTAACAGACAGGTATTATGATGATATCATAACCGTGTTCGGACACACTCCTTCGTGGTTTTTCGGCAGCGCGCATGAGGGTAAAATCATCTTCAGCGAAACATGGATAGACATCGACGCAGGAGCAGCCTCCGGCTTCCCTCCCGTGCTTCTGAGGCTTGATGATATGGTGCAGTTTTCGGAAAAAACATAACGCTGTAATGCATTGTCCGTTTTATGGGACACCTGTTATGAGATAATAATGGTATCGAAAGCAAAGGCTTTCAAACGGCAATTACAAGCAAATCCAAATCATCAAAGTGAAAGGAGCATTGACATGAAAAAGTATTATTATTGCAGTGTTTTGCCAAAGGGAATGAATAGCACCTACTATTTTATCGCAGATGAAGAAGTGAAGGTAAACGCTTTTGTTGAGTTTCCCTTCGGTTGTGAGAATACGCTTGTGATCGGAACCGTTACGGAAGGTGGATATTTTGATGAAGAGAATGTTCCGTTTCCCGCAGAAAGAACGAAGCATATCATCCGCACAGTAACTCAGGAGGAATTCGACAAATATCCCGGCTTCTATGCGTCGCGTCAAGAGAACGACTCCGAAGACGTCGAGTATGAACTGCAGGAAGCGGAGAACTATATCCTGTATGATAATTACGACGCTATCTTCGAATGGGCGTATGATCACCAAGATCGCATCGAATCCGACCGGATCATGGACATGGTTTGCAAGTGTTATGAGCTCTGCCTTGAGAACGACAATCCCTTAGCCGCGCTGAATCTCGGCACCCTGTATTACACAGGCACCTATCTCGGGCAGGATTATCAAAAGGCAGCTGAGCTCTATGAGATCGCGGCGAAGGCAGGCGAGCGCAGAGCGATCTGCAACCTCGGCTACTGCTGGTATTACGGCAGACATCAGGCAGTCGATTATGAAAAGGCGTACAGCTATTTTCAGCTTGCTGTCCTGCTGTACGACGACCCCAATTCTCTCTACAAGCTCGGAGATATGTACCGCTCGGGCAAATTCGTTGAGCAAAATGATATCTTCGCGGTCAAGCTGTATTTTCGTGCGCTCAACGCGGTCATGAGAGAGGATGAGGACAAATTCTGTCTCGCGGATATACAGTTCAGGATCGGCAGAGCCTTTTTGGAAGGAAGGATGATAAAACCCGACCCGGAGAGCGCGCTCCACTTCCTGACAGACGCGCTTTCAGGCTTCTATGAGCGCAGAAAAACCGACCCGTTTGTGAAGGGCTTGATTTCAAAAACAAAAGAACTGATCGCACAATCCGCCGCCGAGCTGGACCGGGAGGTCATTTAAGAAAACACCGCACAATTCAAGCCGTACGTCCTGAATTGTGCGGTGTCGTCTTTATTTTTTTCATAGACAAAGACTCAGTTTTCTTGTTTATGGGGTGGAAATCTGCGTTTATTTATGGTATTATAGAAAGAAAAGCCAACAAAAACAAAAAGCCAACAAAAACAATAAACGCGGTCATTTCCGCGCAAGAGGATGATTAAATGAGCAAAAAATATGTAATGGGCAACGGCGCCATTGCCTTGGGCGCGTTGTCGGCAGGAGTGAATCTGGTTGCCGGCTACCCCGGAACGCCGTCTTCCGAGATCATTGAAACGGTCGCCAAGTATCCGCACGAGGGCACCTACGTTGAGTGGTCGGTGAACGAAAAGGCAGCGATGGAGGTCGCGTCAGCCGCCGCCTACTGCGGCGCGAGAGCCATGGTGACTATGAAGCAGGTCGGACTGAACGTCGCGTCCGATCCGCTGATGAGCCTCGCTTACGTCGGAGTAAAGGGAGGAATGGTAGTGGTATCTGCGGACGACCCCGGTCCGATCTCCTCACAGACGGAGCAGGACACCAGACGGTTCGCCGAATTTGCAAGGATACCCGTTTTCGACCCCTCTTCACCCGAGGAGTCGTTCGAGATGGTACAGGACGCCTTTGAGTACTCCGAAAAATACCGTACCCCCGTGATACTGCGCCCCACCACCAGAGTCGATCACGCCTACGCGTCGGTCGATACTCCCGATTCATTCAAGGCGAGGGAATACGAGGGCTTTGTCAAGGATTCCAAAAAGTGGGTCATCTTTCCGAGGCTGTCCTACATGAACCACGCGATGATCGAGAAAAGGAACATCGAAATAGGAGAGGATTTTTCCTCATACCGCTTCAACACGGTGTCCGGCAGCTCCGAAAAGGCGATAGTCGCCTCGGGAGTGAGCTACGCTTACGCGGCTGAGTTTTTGAAGGATCATCCCGAGATACGCCTGATCAAGGTCGGCACGCCTTATCCGCTGCCGGAAAGCTTCCTGCTGAAGGCGCTTGAAGGAGTCAGCGAGGTGCTTTGCTTTGAAGAGCTCAGCCCCTATATCGAAGAAAGTCTGCTGAAGCTTATCGGAAAGCATCAGCTGAAAATCAAGGTTCGCGGCAAGCTGACCGGCGACGTGCCCCCAAGCGGCGAAAACGACGCGGACAGCGCAAGGCGCGTCATCAGCCGTTTCTCGGGACTCGAAAACTCCGAAAGCGGGATCGACTGTTCCGAAGCTCCCCAGCCTCCCGCAAGACCTCCCGTACTGTGCGCAGGCTGTCCGCACCGCGCTTCCTTCTATGCAGTCAAGAGGGCTATGAAGGGCAAAAAAGCCTTTTTTTGCGGCGATATCGGCTGTTATACGCTGGGCAACGCCATGCCGCTCGACATGGTTGACACCTGTCTGTGCATGGGCGCAGGTATAACGATGGCGCAGGGCTTCAACCACATGGACAGCGAAGCGACGGCGATCTCCTTTACCGGCGATTCCACATTTTTCGCCTCCGGGATCACAGGAGTTGTAAACGCCGTATATAACGCTGCCGATATGATAGTCTGCGTTCTGGACAATTCCACCACAGCCATGACCGGTCACCAGCCGCACCCGGGCACCGGAAGGAATCTGATGGCGACTCCCGTGGAAAAAATCAGCATCGAAAAGATACTCCTTGCCGCGGGAGTGAAAAAGGTGATCACGGTCGATCCCTTAGACCTTGACGCTTCGATAGCCGCAGTCAAGGAATGCGCGGAGCTCAGTGGAGTCAAGGCGGTCATATTTAAATCACCCTGCGTCGCCGTTGTTAAGTCAAATAAAAAAATGAGAGTGGACAGCGAAAAATGCGTCGGCTGTCTGCGCTGTATCAAGGAGATCGGCTGCCCGGCGCTTTCGGTCAGCGGCGGAAAAGCCGTTATCGACGAGAATCTCTGCACCGGCTGCGGACTGTGCTCAAAGCTCTGCGCCGTCGGCGCGATAGGAGGCGTGCAGTAATGAATAAGGATATCATGATATGCGGCGTCGGCGGTCAGGGAACCGTCCTCGCCTCAAGGATAATCGCGGCGTCCGCTATGGACGAAGGCTATACGGTACACTCCGCGGAAACTATCGGAATGGCTCAGCGCGGCGGCCCCGTGACGAGCCACGTCAGGATAGGAGCTGACGCGTTCTCACCTCTGATCCCCTTGGGAGGCGCTGATCTGCTGATAGCCTTTGAGCCTTCCGAGGCTGTGAGAAATCTGAAATATCTCAAAAAGGACGGCTTCGTTATCGTCAATTCCGTTCCGATGAAGCCGACCTCTTTAGGCAGCTCCGAGGATTACGACGGCAAAGCGGAGATCGCGTTCGTGAGATCACGCTGCGGCTGTCTTGTGGTCGATTCCGAAAAGCTGTGCGCTCCCTTCGGTTCGTCCAAATTTTTCAACGTTGCGGTGCTCGGAGCCGCGTCGGGCTCGGGAAAACTCGGCTTAAACAAAGAAACGGTCTGTGAAGAGATCGTAAAAATAGTCCCCGAACGTTTCCGGGAAAAGAATCTCGCCGCCTTCGAGGCAGGCTATAAGACAGGAGAGGAAAGATAATGCAAATCAGCGAAAAGCAACTGGCGCTTGTCAACGACCGCTTACAGGCGATCCTCAAATCCGACAATTACTTCGGAAAAATGTACAGGGAAATGGGGATCACCGAGGTCGTGACGGCAGAGGATTTTAAGAAGCTCCCCTTTATTGATAAGGCTGAGCTGCGCAACGCGTATCCCTTAGGGATCCAGGCAGTTCCCGATGAGGAGGTCGTAAGGATCCATTCCTCGTCGGGCACGACCGGCAAGCCCGTTATAATCCCCTACACCGCCAAGGACGTAGACGACTGGGCGACGATGTTTGCGCGCTGCTACGAAACCGCAGGCATCACAAAGAAGGATCGCATCCAGATCACGCCCGGCTACGGACTGTGGACGGCAGGCATAGGCTTTCAGGCAGGCTGCGAAAAGCTCGGCTCAATGGCTATCCCGATGGGTCCGGGCAACACCGAAAAGCAGCTCCAAATGATGCAGGATCTGAAATCCACAGTTATCTGCGCGACCTCCAGCTACGCGCTGCTGCTTGCCGAGGAGATAAACAAGCGCGGACTCAGGGACAAGATCTTCCTGAAAAAAGGCATCATCGGCTCGGAGAGATGGAGCGACAAAAAGCGCGAGTACATCGCAAACGAGCTGGGCATCGAGCTTTATGACATCTACGGACTCACCGAGATCTACGGTCCCGGCATCGGCGTGAACTGCAGCCTCCAGACAGGAATGCACTGTTGGGACGATTACCTCTACATCGAGATCATAGACCCCGAAACGGGAGAGAACGTTCCCGACGGCGAAGAGGGCGAGATCGTCATAACCACGCTCGTCAAGGAAGGCGCGCCGCTGCTGAGATTCCGCACCCACGATCTCTCAAGGATCATTCCCGGCAAGTGTCCCTGCGGCAGCAGCTACCCCAGACTGGACGTTATCAAGGGAAGATCGGACGACATGTTCAAGGTCCACGGCGTCAACATGTTCCCGAGTCAGGTCGAGGAGCTGCTCGGCACGATAGACGGCGTATCGAGCGAATACAAGATAGACATCGCGCATGACGATGAAGAGAACCGCGATATCATCCTGCTGACGGTCGAGGCTGAGGGTCGCGTGAGCTTTGACAAGACGGGCGAGGAGATCAAAAACGCGTTCAAATCCAAAATGAGCGTCACACCGAAGGTCGTGGTAGTCTCCGTAGGCACCCTCCCCCGCTCCGAAAAAAAGACTAAAAGAGTATTCGACCACAGAGATGACTGAGCGCGATACATAAGCTGACGCCGCATAATTCAGGTGTGTGGTATTGCCTTAACGCTGAAAGTGCCATAACGATTGTCCTTACATTTCGTAAGACCTTCGTTATGGCACCTTGTTATTTTTGGGAAACGCTTTTATGATCGTTTGCCTTTATTCGGTTGAACGTTTAGCCCTCGAAGGGAGCTACGGTGTTGTCTTCTGCGTCGTCCTGCTGTGACTGCTGTGACTGCTGATCGGGCTGCTGCTGTGACTGCTGTGACTGCTGATCGGACTGCTGAGAATCATCGAAGGGCGCTACGGTATTGTCCTGCACGTCGCCGCCCTGAGCGCTTTGCTGCTCCTGATTGCTCTGCTGATACTGCTGCTGATCGCCCTGCTGACTGCCCTGCTGATACTGCTGCTCCTGACTGCCGTTACCCTCTGCGCTGTTGCTGCTGTCGGTGTAATAGCCCGAGTTGCTGTCGGAAGCGTTACCGGTCGTCACTTTTGCAACAGCGGTCGTCACGGTGGGCGCGGTAGTTGCAAGCTTCTTTTGGGTGTTGTTCTTGCCGCCGCAGCCTGCGAACACCATGATCGCCGCCGCTGTGATGGTCGCTAAAACCGCGATGATGATGGGAGCTTTGGGGATCTTGTTGTCGTTGCAGTGATTGGGACGGCGGTTGACGCTTCTTCTTTCCTCTGCGTTTTCGATGTCGATTGTATTGTTCTGAGTGAATTCCTCTGTGTTGCTTCTGATTTCTCTGTTGTCTGTCATGATAGTTATCTCCTTTATTTTAAATTATTCGGTCGGGGGTTTTCCGTTTCCCTTGACTGTGGCTATATCATAACATACACACTATAACAAAACCCTTACAAAAATCGTTACAAAATCAAATTTTTTAAAAATTTTTCAAAATTCTTAAAAAACCCAAAAAACCGCGCTGCCGTGTCATGCGGCCGCGCGGTTTGGCATATATTGTTCTTATACTATTCGAGTACTATTCGAGGTTCAGCTCGCTTTTGAAAATTTCCGTGATCTTTTCGGCGTTGGGAGATACTATCAGCGTAACGTAGAGGTCAAACCGTTCGGGCTTGCACTTTTCAACCATTTCAGCCTGCTTCGCGTTATAATTCTTTGTCTGAGCGAGCTTGCTTTTATATCGGTCGTCAAACGCTTTTTTGATCTCCTCCGCGGAGGCGCTGTCCTTTGCCTTTATAAAAACGATCTCCTCCTGATCGGTTCCGGAGCTGTTGATGCCTCCCGCGAAATCCTCTGTCTGTTCGGCGGTTATCCCGTAGAACCTGTCAAGGCTTTTGACGTTGTTGTACTCGTTAAAGTCACTGATCTCAACCTGCGAGCGTATCGTCTTAAACACCTCGGCAAGCGGCTTGGCGCTTTTTTGAGCCGCGCTCTCGGAGCCGCCCGAGCAGGAGCAAAGCACAGCCGCTGCGGCGATCAATGCGGCAAGCAGTATACAAAGCTTTTTCATTTCCGCACCTCTCAGACGTTGTTTTTCAGATATTCGACCCAAATGCGGCACGCCTCGTTTGTGAAGTGTATCCCCTGTCCTCCCTCGGATGCGGGTTCGGGGTCGCCGCAGTACTCGGGACGAAGAGCGCCGTCTCCGTCACAGACAACGTTGTAGATATCCAAATACTTGAAATCATTTTCCTTGCAGTACTCTTCCAGCTTTGCGTCAAAATCTCGGATAAGCTCATTGTAGATGACCTCATCCTCGTGAGTTGAGAGCTTAGGAGTGACGGACTGTATGTATATCGCGGCATCGGGTGAGTTCTTGCGGATCTTGTCAACCAGCGATTTGCAGGCGTCCATCGAGCCGTCAAGACCGTAAACACCGATATCGTTCATGCCCAGCATGATGAACACCTTGTTTGCTCCCGTCTCCTTGGCGCAGTTTTCAGCCAGCACGGTTTTTCCGCGGTAGGTCGGATGAACATTGTCCTCCGCGTCAATATCCCACTGGGCGTTTGTAAAGCCCAGACTGCCTGCGCAGACAAACTTCGCGTCGCCCAGAGCTTCGGGGTCGTCAGCGCAGTAGATATCCAGCATCTTTGTAACGCTGTCTCCCAAAAACACCGCGTCGTCAAACCAGTGCGCGTCGCCCGGAGCAGCGTGAGAGGCAGTCGCGGCTTGGCTGCTTTGAGCGGTCGTGAGGGAAGCGTCCTTCTGTTTTGTATCGCCGCAGCCTGCGAAAACAGACGCGGCAGCTATGATAACGGCTAAAACCAATGCGATTTTTTTCGTAACGATCTCTCCTTTTACGACAGTTTTTTGCAGTACCCGTCACGGGTTCTTATACACAATATTACAAAAAACAATGCAAAAAGTCAAGCGCAAGTTTGCAGCTAATTAACCATTTAACATCTTTAATTTTTGTTCATTATGATAGAAACAGGGTACATTTTCACCAATTGACGCTGAACAATCATGTATAAATCTTACAGAGTAATAAAAAGTCAAAATAATTGTAGAAATAAAGACAGAAATATGATATAATAGCGTCAGGCAGAAATATAATAACTCGCATTTGTAAAGGTGAAAACAATGGGTATTAACAAAATCGTTTTCGACGTTATTCTGGCGCTTGGCGGTCTGGGTCTGTTCCTGATCGGCATGAAAAACATGGGCGAGGGCTTGGAGCTCGCAGCAGGTAACAAGCTGCGCGTTCTCCTTCAAAAGATCACCAGCAACAAGTTTATTGCCATGCTGGTCGGCACGCTGGTAACGGCGGTCATCCAAAGCTCGTCGGCTACCGACGCGATGGTGGTCGGCTTTGCCAACGCGGGACTCATGGAGCTCGGTCAGGCGATAGGCATTTTGTTCGGCGCAAAGATCGGTACTACCGTGACCTCGCTGCTGATGTCGATCGACATCAAGGCGTTTGTTCCTATATGTATTTTCATAGGCGCGGTCGTTATCACATTCAGCCGCAAAAACAACCACAAGTATTACGGTCAGATAGCCGCAGGCTTCGGAATGCTGTTTTTGGGACTGTCGCTGATGAGCGATAACCTCAAATGGATGGGCGAAAGCGCGGCGTTCCGCAGCATCGCGGACGACCTTTCTTTCCCACTTTTGGGACTTCTCGTCGGCATTATCTTTACCGGTATCATCCAAAGCTCGTCGGCTTCCGTCGGTATTTTGATGGCGCTGGCTATGGCAGGAGTCATCCAAAACCTCAGCGAAGCGGTGTTCGTTATATTCGGCTTCAACGTCGGAGCCTGCTCGGCGGCGCTGCTGAGCTCTCTGGGAGCCAACCGAACCGCTAAGCAAATAGCGCTGGCGAACTTCCTTATCAGCGCGATCGGCGCGATAATCATGACGCTGGTGACGATCTTCCTGCCGTTCACAAGCTTTATCAATATGATACTGCCGTCCGAAACCTTCGGACTGGCTCCGCAGATATCAGCTACGCACATCACCTTCAATATCGCTATCACGGTGATACTGCTGCCGTTCGCAGGTCTGATAGAAAAGCTTACCACGCTGATTTTGCCCGACCTCGACACCGAGGAAAAGGAAAAAATGGAAACGGTGTACCTCGATACCCGTATCCTTACCACCCCTCCCATGGCGGTACTCTCGGTCGAAAACGAGTGTAAGCGTCTGGGCGAGCTGGCACGCAAAAACTACAACTACGCCATGACCGCCTTCTTTGAGGGCGACACGTCCCTGATCGACAAGGTATACAAAAACGAGAAGGTCATCGACTATCTCACAAGCGAGATCACGCGCTATATCGTAAAGATCAACGGCTTGGATATCTTGGACAGCGACCGAAAAACCATGGGTGTCATGTATTCCGCCATTCAGGATATGGAGCGTATCGGCGACCACGCGGAGAATATCTGCGAGCACGCCAAAGATATGATAGCGAGGAAAGTCAAATTCACCGACATGGCTATTGAGGAGCTCCACAAGCTGAACGACCTGACGGCAAAGCTGCTCGACGACGGTCTGACGATGTTCAACGCGCAGAACGTGGACTTTGATTTGGCTAAGCAGATCATTGAAACCGAAAGCTCGCTCGACAGCCATGTCAAGCGCTATAAATACAACCACATCGGCCGCATGAACAGCGGCGAATGCAGCGCCGAAAACGGCACGATATTCTTGGATATGCTCACGATTTTGGAGCGCGTAGGCGACCACGCCAACAACATCGCGTTCTCCATCCCCAGAAACAAGCTGAATAACATTGTGAGCAAGCCGACATAATATTATTAATGATTTTTACTGTTTTTTATTTAGGCAATACCGCATAATTCAGGTGTGCGGATTGCGCAGCAAGATTTTTCGTCAGGTTGCACAAATAAATTGAGGTAAGGCTGTCGCCTTGCCGAGATTGAATAAGATTCAAGCAAGCCGCGCGCCTTGAATTGTGCGGTGTTGCCTTTAGGGGCAAAGTGAACCGTGCGGAGGTTCACGGGGAGGGAATCCATTTTAAATGTGATTTCGGAAGGAGTAATATATGAAAAAAAATGCAATATTACCTGCATTATGCGCGGCGCTTTGTCTGGTTTGCGCTTCGGGCTGTGCTTCCACACAGGAAAGCAGTCAGCCTAAGCCCACGCAGTATGTAAGCGCTACGCCCGACAGTCCCACCGCAGCATCTGATACGCAGGCAGCGTCCGCCATCGCTCCGTCGTCAGCGACTCAGCCTGCCACCACCGCAAAAAAGTCCAAGGCAAGGGTCAACACCATCACCCCGAGCAGGCGCGTTCACAACACCATATCCCCTACCGCGCCGACCGTAGATCCTGCCAACATACCGCCCAACAGCATAACGGGCGCTAACATCAACCCGAATATAAACTCAATCGCGGGCAGGATATCAGACGAGATCAGCAGCCGTCAGGTCACGGCTATCTCGCTGAGCAAGACCGAGATAGAGCTTGAGGTAGGAGAAAAAGCGGAGATCGAGATCGCCTATCAGCCTTCCGACGCGATGTATAAGCTGTGCTCGGTAAGCGGCGGCAACGAGTGCGCACAGATCAGCGCCACCAATAACACCGTAACCGTTAAGGGCAGAAGCGCAGGAACCTGCGTTATCACCGTGACCTCGCAAAACGGACACAAGGCGACGTGCAGCATTACGGTCAAGCGCAACGAGGAGATCACCGACGACTCCAAAATCGCTTACGAGGATCTTTATACCGCGGAAAACGTCGGCAGACTTTCTGAGGAAATGTCAGCAGTGTGCGCTTCTCTCGGCATGGAACGAAACGCTCAGCTAAAGGGCGCTGATATCGCCGTCAACACCGCCGACAACAAGGGCAGAACCGTCTCGTACAACGAGGTGAAGGCGGAGTACACGCAAAGCATCAAAACCCAGCTCGCCGTTTTGACAGCAGAAGGCGATTATAAGGATTACGTCTACAACTGCTACACCGAACCAAACGGCAGCGACTATTTTATCAATATAGTAGTCAGCAAAAAAGAAGAATGATCCGATAACGGCTTGTGCAAAACGCACATGCCGTTATTTTTTGGAAATAGATTTCCCGGCTATCCACTGCCGCGAATCCGCCTTGCGCCGACCGCTCGAAATGGCACATCAATTAGGAAAAGTGCTAACCGTGCGAAACAATAGTACGTTAGCGTTTTAACCTGTAGGGGCTTGCATTGCAAGCCCGCTGTACCGACGTTGTTTTCCTGTCCGAGTGTCGATAGAAATGAAACGTTTAGAGCGTCAACCTCGGTCGCACACGCAGGTGCGCCCCTACGCAGTGGAGGAAAACGGCGACTGTATAAACGTTGTTTCCATCGCCCTCACATCTTACCTCCCGATGTCATTTCGACCAAGTGGAGCGAAGCGGAACGCGTGGAGAAATCTCCTTGGAGGTGAACCGTGGTTCCCTGTCAGGGAGATTTCTCGACTATTCGCTGCGCGAATTCGGCTTACGCCGACCGCTCGAAATGACATCAATAGGAAATGTTGTTTCCATTGCCCTCACAGCTTTCTGTTGATGAATTCTATATCGCGAAACGCCGACGTTACCAATACACCCGACGTAAAGTACGCGACCTAAAAAACGCGTGGAGAAATCTCCTTCAACGACGCAGCATTGTTCCCTACCAAGGAGATTTCTCGGCTATCAACTGCCGCGAATCCTCCTTGCGCCGCCCGTTCGAAATGGCATATGATTCTTTGAATCAATACCGCATAATTCAGGTGTTGCCTTAATACCCCTCCAGCGTATTGATTTTATCAAGCTCGTCGATATCGTAGGCACTTGATGAGGAAACGGGCTCTTCGGTGCCTACGTCCTCCTCGAGCCAGTCGAGCAAAAGGGCGTAGTGGTTACGGTAATTCCTCCCGGGCTTGTTTTCCAGCCAGCGCGACAGCCTGTTGATCTTCTCGTCGCAGTGAACAGGATATCGCCTTCGCAAAGCCTCAAGCTCCTTTTCCGTCAGCAAAACATTTCCGAAAGTCCCGTTAGGCGCGAGCGCGCGCGCTCTCTCATTCTTCTCTTTTTTATCCTTCTTTTCTTTCTTAAACAGTGGTTGATCGTTGGTTGCCCGATGGTTGTCCGTTGGTTGTTCGTCGGTTAAAGCCTTGGTTGAAGTGTCGGCTGCGCTGCATTCGTCTTTCTGATATTTTTGCCAGTTTGTCACGGTTATGACGGAGTATTTGTTTGTCGTTTCGATGGTTATTGAGTTTGTCGCCTGAAGCTTTCTAAGCGCCGTGCGCACCTGCTGCCTCGAAAGTCCCAAATCGTCGGCGAGCTTCTGTGACCCGGTCACCGCCTGCCCCTCGCGCAGTACCCTTTCCTGCCACGGAGTGTCCTTGTACTGCGCGGTCAGCAGCAAATGCATGAACACACGAAACGTGATATCGTCGCTGTACCACCTCCATTTCGGCAGATTGCGGTAGATTTTTACGAATCCTCCTGAGTTTTTCAATAGAGCTTCATCCTTTCTTTAAAGTCGCGCCGCAAATCAATCTAAACTCAAGGCAACACCGCACAATTCAAGGCGCCCGGCTTGCCTTTTCTTATTCCGTCAGCTTGCCCAAAAAATCTCGGCAAGGCGACAGCCTTACCTCAATTTAATCCGCACACCTGAATTATGCGGTATTGCCTCAAATAAAAAACAGACGACCTGCCTGTTTTTTCGAGTTCATTATAAAGGCAGCTCCGCACGATCCATGGCGCACGGCTTGCGTTTTATGTTCCGTCAGCTTGCTCCAAAATCCCGGCAAGGCAACAGCCTTACCCCGATTTATTTGTTCAGACGGGCGAAAAATCCTACTGCGCGATCCGCGCATATGAATTATGCGTTATTGCCTAAAATGCGGCTTTGTGTTTATCCCTACAATATAATTATAGAACATTTATTCTAATTTTGCAAGTACTTTTTATTTTTTGCCCCGATATTGAGCTTTTTCAAGTGTAAAAAGAAGCAAAGCATCCGCGCAGCACCATCGGTCGCACACGCAGGTGCGCCCTACGTCGTTAAGGAAAACGATGATAAAAAAACGTCGTTTCTATTGCCCTCACAGTTTTCGGTATTTCTATTCTATCTCGCGAAACGCCGACGTTACCAATATACCCGACATCAAGTACGCGAGCCAAAAAACGCGTGGAGAAATCTCCTTGGAGGCGAACCGTGGTTCCCTGTCAGGGAGATTTCTCGACTAAATCACTTCGTGATTTTGCCCTCCGGGCACCGCTCGAAATGACATCAATAGGAAATGTTGTTTCCATTGCCCTCACAGTTTTCGGTATTTCTATTCTATATCGCGAAACGCCGACGTTACCAATATACCCGACATCAAGTACGCGACCTGAAAAACGCGTGGAGAAATCTCCTTGGAGGTGAACCGTGGTTCCCTGTCAGGGAGATTTCTCGACTAAATCACTTCGTGATTTTGCCCTTCGGGCATCGCTCGAAATGACATGTATAGGAAAACGCGCAAACTGTGCGAACGTTGTTTTTCTTGTCCGAGTGTTGATTAGAAATATAACGTTTAGTGCAGCAATCGCGGACGCGCAATGCGCGCCCCTACACCGGAAATGGATATTTTTCGGACATCAGCAAAGATTCTAACCCCTATTTATCCAACCGGGAGCCGAACGTTGGAACCAAGCCAACCTCTCTCCCCGACCGAAACTTTCCACTTTCAGCTTTCAACTTTCCACTTTCAACTAAAAAACAGCGGTCAGGGTGCGAACCTGACCGCCTAATAAAACTATTCATGAAAAAACACTGATCTACAAATCACTAAACCACTAAATCGCTGCTCAGTTAAGCTCGATCTTTATATGCATCCAATCCGCTTTTGGGGCGATGCCTCGCTTGTAGTTTACGTCGGTTTCGTTGTTGTCGTAGCTCAGGCCGAAGTAGGTGAAATCATCGTGGTGGCGTCCCCATTCGGGGTCGTATACCTTTCCCTCGATCTCCGCCCAGCCGTGACCTCCGCTGTTGCAGGCGTAGACGTTCTCGTAGCCGATGGCTTTTCCCATATAGGCGAACGCCGCGCCGTAGCTGTAGCAGTCGCCGCCGCCGTCAACCAGCATATCATTCGCGTAGATTATCGGCCAATCCATACCGTTGTAGCTTGGTGAACGCGGAACCTTTTCACGGTACGCGGTCTTGATATAATCAAAGGCTTTTTTGAGCTTGGTTTCACGATCCATGCTGCTGTCGGTACACTGCTCGATCGCCTGAATAGCGCAGGACAGCGTTTCAGCAGACTTGCTCTCCACCTTGGTCGCCCTGCCCTCGATTATGTTCCACTTGGTTTTTCCTTCGGTAACAGTGGTGCAAAGGCGCGTGTTTATCTCACCGTTTTTGTCGGCTAAATAGTAACCGTCGGCATCGCTGCCCACAATACCGCCCTTTTGCAGCTCGCCGTTCTGATCGTAATAGCTTGTTTTGCCGTCCTCGTTAACCAAGCCGCGATAACTGCGCGTCAGATTGACGGTCATGCCGTCCTCGAGCAAATCGGTGGTTTTATTGTCAAAGGTATACTCGTCCGCCTTGAAGCCCGCCTTTGCGATAGCCTGACCGACGGTTCCGTCCATCAGCTCCACATCCTGACGCTTTTTGCCGTCGGTAACATGAACCTTGGCGTAACGTGAGATGGTTATATTGTCCACCTTAGCTTCCTTGATTATTTTATCGCGGTCGGGATTTATAACGTCCTTGTCATTGATTTTAAAGCCGGTGTATTCCAGCAGGCGCTGAACCGTCATGCCGTCCTTGCCCTCAGCCTTATATATCTTTCCGCTGTCGGTGACATAGACGGTGACCTTTTCGCCGCCGTTGCCGCAGGAAGCAAACAACGCCGCCATGCCTATTATAACACCAAGGCAAAATATTACTGCTATCAGCCATGCTTTCTTCATGCCGTAACTCCTTGTGATAATAAGTAATATATATTCTTTATTATTATATCACGAATCGCGAATTCTTCAATAGGGAATCATTCATAAATCGACACTTTTCTCGCGAAAGGAAATGGCGGAAAAAACCAAAAGCCGCGGAAAAGCGTCGGGCTTTTCCGCGGCACAATGAAAATTCGTAAAACTTTACGCGTTTTTCTCCACGAGTCTTCTGTTGCATTTTTTGCAGAACATGGTCTCGGCGTCATAAACGCTGAAGCCGCAGGCAGGACACACCTTTTTTGTGGCTACCTTTGCCTTCTTTTTCTTTTTCTCCTCGGGCTCCTCGCCGTCGCACTCCAGTCTTCTGTTGCACTTGTCGCAGAAGATCTTGTTCATGTCCTCGGTGGTAAAGCCGCAGCTGGGGCATACCTTTACGGGAGGCTTCTTCTCCTCGATCATGGGCTTGCCGCAGTTGGTGCAGAAGTGGATACCTGCCTTGACAGCCTTGTTGCAGTGGGGACAAAGCTCCATTCCGGGCAGAAGCTTAACGGGCATCTTCGCGCCGCAGTTGTTGCAGTAGAGGTCGTCCTCGTCAACCTGCTCGCCGCACTCCTCACAGAAGGTCAGTCCCATCATTTTGCCGATTTTCAGCTTGTCCTCTTTGATAGCCTGCTCGTTTTTCTTTACGACCGCGATCTGCTCGGCAAGCTCGCCCTCGCTGTCGTCGGCGTGAAGCTTGAAGTAGGTCTCGCCGATCTTGGTGTACTGCGCGGTGATCGCGTCTTTTCTGTCGGCGATGTCGGCGGTGAGCTTTGTGATCTTTGAAGCATTCTCGATATGAGAATCGACTCCGTTCTCAACTATGTCCTTGATCAAATCATTTAAATGTGCCATTGATGATTCCTCCTGTTGTACACATCTTACAATCATTTTTTCCTAAACAATTATACAACTAAATGATTTGGGTGTCAATTCGCCATTTGTAATAAATTTTTGTATAAAAACAGATAGTGAATTGTATTGTCAAACGGAGTTAATTTTGGTATAATAATAGATATACACAAAACGGAGAAACCAAAGGAGAACGGACGAATGGCGAACTCTGTAAAAACAGGAAACGGAATGACGGAATACTTCAGCTTCGGCAGCGGAAACAGGCCGCTGGTGATACTTCCCGGGCTGGGACTTCAAAGCATAATCCGCTCAAAAAAGAGCATCGAAAGCGCCTACAGCCGCTTTGCGGACGACTACACCGTTTGGGTGCTCGACCGCGTGGATCCCATGCCGAAGGACTACAGCATCAGGCAAATCGCAGACGACACCGCAGAGGCTATGCAAAAGCTGGATATTTCCGAAGCCAATGTGTTCGGCGCTTCGCTGGGAGGAATGATCGCCCAGACTTTAGCGGTTTATCATCCCGGGCTTGTGCGTTCGCTGATCCTCGGCTCTACCCTCGCCCGTTCAAATGAAACAGCCCGTACTCTGGCACAGCGGTGGGCTGCAGCCGCCGAAGCACGGGACGGAAACGCCCTGTGCGAAATGATGCTGCCAAAGCTCTACACCGCGCCCTTGGCTGAAAAGCTCAGCGAGGCTGCCGAGCTTATGCTTGCAGGCGTTACCGACGGGGACTATGACCGATTCGTTACTCAGGCAAAAGCCATCGCCGAATTTGATATTTACGACATGCTTGACCAAATCCGCGTCCCGGCGCTGGTGATCGGCGTGGAAAACGACCCGGTCGTGACGGGCGAGGCTTCTCTTGAAATAGCCGAAAAGCTCGGCTGTGACTGCCATATGTACGGCAGCGAATACGCGCACTGCGTCTTTGACGAGGATCCGGGATACAAGCAGATCCTGTTGGATCAACTGGAAAGCACCTATAGGCAACACCGCACAATTCAAGGCGCACGGCTTGCCTATAAAAGCTGAGAGGAGATCGGAATGAAAAAAATCGTCGCAGGCATACTGGCGCACGTTGACTCGGGCAAAACAACGCTGTCCGAGGCGCTGATGTACTGCTCGGGCAACCTCAGCAAGCTGGGCAGAGTTGATCACGGCGACTCGTTTTTGGATAATTTCGCGCTGGAAAGGCAGCGCGGCATCACTATTTTTTCAAAGCAGGCGCTGCTCAATTACGGCGATACGCGCTTTACGCTGCTTGACACTCCGGGTCACGTGGACTTTTCCGCCGAGACCGAGCGCACCCTGCAGATCCTCGACTACGCTGTTTTGGTCATCAGCGGCACCGACGGAGTGCAGAGCCATACGCTGACGCTGTGGAAGCTGCTCAGCCGCTACAACGTGCCGGTGTTTCTGTTCATCAATAAAATGGATCTTCCCGGCGCGTCGCGCGAGACAGTGTTCACACAGCTCAAAACCAAGCTCAGCGACTGCTGCGTGGACTTCGGTCAGGAGGACTCAGACGCATTGGAGGAAAATATCGCGCTCTGTCACGAATCACTGCTGGAGCGCTATGAGGAAGGCGCACTCGACGATGAAGCCGTTTGTCAGGCTATACGGCACAGGCGCGTGTTCCCCGTTATGTTCGGCTCGGCGCTTAAATTGCAGGGCGTGGAGGAGTTTTTGGACTGTCTGAACCGCTTTACTCTCGCTCCGCGCCGCGGCGGCTCCTTCGGCGCGAGGGTGTACAAAATCGGCGAGGACAAGGGCAGCCGTCTGACATACATGAAGATCACGGGCGGCACTTTGCGGGTCAGGGACGTGCTTCGCGATCCGCGCGTACCCGACGGCGAAAAGGTCACGGGCATCCGCATTTACTCCGGCGAACGCTTCCGCACGGCTGAGACGGCTGAGGCAGGAGATGTGTGCGCCGTTACGGGACTGAGCTTCGCGCGTTCGGGAGACGGTCTGGGCTCGGAGAGCAGCGCAGTGCAGCCGCTGCTCGAGCCTGTTCTCACCTACAGCGTGCTGCTGCCGAAGGAGATCGACGTCCACACCGCGCTGGCTAAGCTGCGCGTGCTGGAAGCGGAGGATCCGCAGCTAAACGTCGCCTACAACGAGCGCTACGGTCAGATCCAGCTTAGGCTCATGGGCGATATCCAGTTAGAGGTACTCAAAAGCCTGATCGCCGACCGCTTCGGCTTTGAGGTCGGCTTCGGCGAGGGCGATATCATATATAAAGAAACCATTGAAAACACCGTGGAGGGCGTGGGACATTTTGAGCCCCTGCGCCACTACGCCGAGGTGCATCTGCTGCTTAGTCCGCTTCCGCGCGACAGCGGTATTCAGATCAGCACTCAGTGCAGTCAGGACGCGCTGGATAAAAACTGGCAGCGGCTGATTTTGACGCACCTGTATGAAAAAACACATTTGGGCGTGCTGACAGGCTCGCCCGTCACCGACATAGCCGTGACGCTTGTCTCGGGCAAGGCGCACGCCAAGCACACCGAGGGGGGCGACTTCCGTCAGGCTACCTACCGCGCCGTGCGGCAGGGACTGATGAGCGCAAAAAGCGTACTTCTTGAGCCGTACTATTCGTTCACACTCGAGGTACCTGCCGAAAACGTCGGCAGAGCCATGGCAGACATACAGCGCATGAGCGGAAGCTTTGACCCTCCCCTGCCGAACGGCGAGCTCACCGAGCTGACAGGCAGCGCTCCCGTCAGCGCCATGCGCGGCTACACCCGTGAAGTCCTGCAATACACCCACGGCGCAGGCAGACTGTCCGTTACGCTGAAAGGCTACGAACGCTGCCACAACGCTGATGAAGTGATCGCAAGGTTTGCGTATTCCCCCGAAAACGACACCGATAATCCGTGTGACTCCGTGTTTTGCTCACACGGAGCCGGACACACGGTCAAATGGAACGAGGTGCCCCGTCACATGCACCTGCCGAGCGCACTAAGCGAAAACAAGCCCCGTACCGAGGACGCGAGGACGCGTATCAGAAAACGGGTCGCGGAGCAGCGGGACTTCTTCGCCTCCGACAAGGAGCTTATGCGGATCTTTGAACAAACCTACGGTCCGATAACTCAGCGCCGAAGGGAAAACGAGCTGCGCCGCCGCTTCAAGCCGCAAAAAAGCGAAAGCGCCGCGCCGCGCAAAGGCAAGCCGGCTCCCTCATACGACGGCACCGAGTATGTGCTTGTGGACGGCTACAACGTCATTTTCTCGTGGGACAGCCTCAAAAAAATCGCAGATGAAAATGTTGACGACGCCCGAACCGCGCTGATAAATATTCTGTGCAATTTTCAGGGCTTTAGAAAATGCGAGCTGATCTTGGTTTTTGACGCGTACAAGGTCAAGGGCGCTGTGCGCGAGGTGGAGCAGGCAGGCGGCATAAGCATCGTCTACACCAAGGAAGCCGAAACTGCCGATATGTATATCGAAAAGACCGCGCATAAGCTCGCAAAAAACAACCGCGTGAGGGTCGTTACCTCCGACGGAATGGAACAGCTTATCATCCTGGGCAACGGCGCGCTGCGCGTACCCTCGCGTGCTTTTTACGACGAGGTGAAGCAGGCGGAGGATGAGATCCGCGAAATAATCAACGCCGACGCACAGGAGCAGTAAAAAAACTATGATATATGATAATTCAATGAAGTAAAAAGAGATTCCCCATAAACAAAAAAGATGGTGATAGTATGAAACGGATTTGCAAAAATTGTCAAAGTCGGCTCACCCGAGGGGTAAAGGTTTGCCCGTACTGCGGCACGGTGGATCCTCTTTCCGGCGACAAGGATTCCGAAACTCCGCGCACTGTCGAGGCGCTTAAAAGCTTTGCTCAAAATCAGCCCGTACCCGTGAAAAAGCTGCGCTGCTTCATCGGCGAGGACAGCTCCGAGCCGCTTGCGTTCGGGATTTTCAGCGAGGGCGATGAATTCACTGTCTTTAAAAACAAAGCGGTAGGCTCACGCGAGATAGTTTACCGCGGCAAAAACGAAGCGGAAGCGGTTGAAAAGGTCTATCAGCGTCTGCAAAAGGAGCTGATGATACGCCGCAGCGCTCAGGTCGGAGTATCGCTGCATGAGTTTGACAAAAACACCAAGCGAAGCACAAATTATAAAAAGGTGCTCGCCTCGGCAGGCACGCTTTTATGCGCGGCTGCTGTGGTGGTTCTGGGTGTGTTTTCGATCGTCAGCTTATTCTCGCCGAAAACTCCCAAGGCAGGCTACTATAATTACAACGGCTCCTACTATTACAGTCAAAACGGCAACTGGTATTTGTATGACGTCAATGAAGGCTGGGTAGACGTGATCCCCGACGACAAATTGAAGAACAACAGCTCAAAGTATTTTAACGACAGCTCCTACAGCGAAAATTATGATATCAAGGATTTTCGCGATTCGGAGTACTATATACCCGACCTCGGCGATCATCAGGGCAACGGCGATGTTGATATTGTGCCGTCGTCCGAGCCCGAGATCGACGGCGACTGGTAAGAGCCCTGATCGGTTAAAAGAAAAAATTTACAGAATCCGAGCTGTTTTGATACAAAATATTGACAACGTTATTTTGCAAAAAGACTGTTAATCCCGTGGATTTTGTGGTATACTGGTTGATAAGCAGCAAGCTAACCGCACCTGCGGAGGAGATACGGAGATTTCTTAATGTTTGGCAGAATCAAAAAGCTCGATAACAGGGTTCTGGAAAATATAAGCAGGATCCACCGACCAAAACTGAACAGGATCATGGTGACCGCCTCGCGCCTGGGCAACGCGGGTCTTGTGTGGTGGGCTGTATGCCTGCCGTTTCTGATCAATCCGCGCTGGCGGTTAACGGGACTTATCATCATTTTTTCCATGGGCTTTACCTCGCTGATGGGCGAAGGTATCATCAAGCACTCGGTCAAGCGAACGCGCCCGTGCCACAGCTTTGACGATGATGAGCAGCTGATAAAAAAGCCCAAGTACTACTCCTTTCCGTCGGGTCACACCGCCTCGTCATTCTCGGTAGTCACGGTGACGGTGCTGTGCAGGTGTCCCGTCTATGTTATCATCCCTGTCTTTTTGCTTGCGCTGCTCATCGGTTTTTCACGCGTTTATCTCAGGGTGCATTACCTGACCGACGTTATAGCAGGCATGTTTCTCGGCGTCGCCTGCGGTTCCGTTGCAGTGTGGGCTTTTAACACGCTGATCCTGCACGGGCTTTGGTTTTAACGTAACCTTAAAAAACACTTGCTATTTGCCAAAATGTATAGTATAATAAAAGTTGAAAAGTTCCGGGAGGTGTTTCGGTATGTTAGATAAGACTATGATTTTCTCGCTCGGCGAGGAAAAGGACGATCAGATCAAAGCGGGTTTGACTATCGTATATGACGCGCTCAGGCAAAAGGGCTACAACCCCATCAATCAAATCGTGGGTTATATCCTCAGTGAAGACCCCACCTACATCACGACCTTTAATAACGCGCGCAATATAATCAGCAAAATTGACCGCGACGACCTACTGGAAGCACTGGTGAAATCATACCTGAAGGTTTAAGGTATATTAGTACTTGTAGAAAGGATGATGCCTGGTGGCTGAAACCAAAAAGACTGAGGAGTTTTTGACCTATAAGGGTCGCCCTCTGGTGCGCTGCGGCGACGAGATCTATTACGGCAACATGGAAGAGCCGTATGTTATAAGAATGCAGATCAAATCCAAAAAGGAAGTCAACGGACTGGAGATCGCCGACAAGGTGACAGTACAGCTGATGGCGACCGACCCCTATCTTTCTCCGCGCAAGCAGCTTATAAAAAGCAGCGAGAAAAAGGGCTTGTATCTCGCGATGGACATCGCAGACATCTGGCTCGAGCGTGCGCTCGCAGGAAAATAAAACCGTCAAAAAGCCGACCCGTGATGAAGGGTCGGCTTTTTAGATTTTTTAGGGCAATACCGAGGAGAGTCCGGCCATCAAAACTTGTAATTGATGAAGAACAGTCCGACAAGGCAAATGCCTGCGCCTACGAGCTTGTTCCATGTAAGCGCTTCTTTGAAAAAAAGCCGGCCGACAAATATCAGGATCACGGCGAGCGCAGAGCCCTGCACGAGCGAAGCTGTGCTGACTGTCCAGCCTGCTTTGTAGGCGTAGATAAAGCCGACCTCCAAGCCGACGATCACCAAGCCGAGAACAAAAGGCGCCCAGTTGAGGTTTGACAGCTCCTTCAACGGATTCGGCTGTTTTCCGAGAACAAAAAACAGCACTACGCTCATCAGCGCTCCCACAAGATAGGTAACCGTCAGCGCAGCAAAAGGGTTGAGTCCGTTCGGTACAGACTTCGCGCATATTTGATAAACGACATTTGACAGCACCACCAGCGCTATCGGCCACACATAAGAGAACATGGCAGCTCCTCCTTTATTGATCTGACCTCACGGCAGACGTCATACTATTCTCTGATAAAAGACTTAAAATTCAGGTGTGCGGATTGCCTTTATATCAGATTATCTTTTGATCTCCATTTCAACCTGTCGCCAATGCTGACCGAAAAATCCACAAGTTATCTCTTCGCCGGTTTCCGTAAAACCTGCGGCTTTGTAGCAGTAGTACGCAGGCTTGTTGCTGTCGAATACTCCAAGCGTGATTTTCTCCGCTCCGAAAATTTCAAAAGCATACTTGATCGCAAGGGTCAGCATTTGCTTGCCGTAACCCTTGCCTCTCTTTGAGTCGTCTACTATAACAAAGCCGAAGCGGATCACTTTCTTTTCCTCATCGGTATATCTCAAAATCAGATGACCTACTACCCCGTTTTCGTCAAAGGCAGTCAGCGGATAAAAGTTATCACACTCAACGCAATCTCCGTTGTTTTCATAATACTTGTTGTTTATGTCCTCGCTTGTAACAGGGAAATCACCGAATCTGTCCGCACTCCATTTACGCAAGGCTTCCTCGTCTTTAATCCAACTTACAATACTGTCAGCATCGCAAGGCTTGTATTGTCTTAATCGTAATTGCATTTATCTTACACCTCCTGTATATTTCGATTTCTCTTTCTATTATTATATCATTTCAGTCTGGTTTTGTCTATCCGTCAAATTAAAAAGCAGGAAATCTCAAAAGGCTGCCTGCTATAGTAATGGATTAATGCTGTAAATCAGAATTTGCCGGGAGCCCCGGCAGCCAAATCCGCCTTTGGTTAAGTGTGCTGTAAAGGTAGGATTCATCAACGGCGGGTCGGTTGTTTCGCTAAATCAATATTTGCAACGGTGCTACTTTTCAACGGAAATAACAGCAATGTCGCAAGGCATACGCCCATTAACGATATAATATTGTGCATTATCTATTCCGTAACTTGAAAAGAACTCTTTATAGGATTCTTCGGTAAACTTCCGATTATGTTTAAATCCCAATAATTGAATAAACCCAATTTCAAATTTGTTAGAATACTGAGATGTATATATATACGTTGGAATGATAAGTTTCCCGCCGGGCTTGCAGACACGAAACAATTCATCCAGTGCTGATTTGGGATTCGGCAAAAGATGTATCACATTACCTGCCACCACCTTGTTAAAGCTATTGTCAGCATAATGCAATGCAGTAATGTCCGCAGGCTCAACTTTGACATTGTTATATGCGGCAAGTTTTTTCTTCGTTTGTCTCAGCATTCCTTCAGAATAATCGGTTGCAATTAACTTACGGCAATTTGGAGCAATAGATACGCTAATAGCACCTGTTCCGCAGGCACATTCCAAAACTTCATCTTCAGCATTGATGAAATCAGCAACTTTTATTCCGGTACCCTTATATACTTTTTTATTATATGTTATTTCAAATAAGTCGTACAGTCGTGCTACCTTGTTCCAAAACATTATTTATCCCCCGATAAATTCCGATTTATCTTTCTATGATTATATCATATCAGCTTGATTTTGTCTATCCGTCAAATAAAAAAAGACCTTGATGAAAACTAATCCATTAAAGCAACATAAAAGAATGGCTTGCAAAAATGGGATTTTAAGGTATTATATTCTTATGGAAAAATGATT
>CADASG010000058.1 GCA_902790475.1 uncultured Ruminococcus sp.
GATGTCTTTCTTGGCTTGTCCGTAGGTTTTTTGAAGCTTAACGCCATGACGCGCCAGTCGCGCCCTTTGAAGTCCGCGAATATATTTTAAGTCCTGCGAAGCTATGGTCGGATCCTTGTCCATGCCGTCTTCGTTAAGCTGCTTTATAAATTGCCGAAGCAGCTCCTGCGAGTTATTGTCGTAATCGATCGGGTTGTTCATAACAGCACCTCTGTTGAGTGTTTTTTAGGAATTTGTAATGTATTGTGTAGAGCATTTCGCTCCAAAATATATAATAGCAAAAGTATTTCGGAGGTTCAAGTCCCTGACGCAAATCCGCCTAAAAATCTTTTTTATACACATAGGACAAAGCAAATAATGCGCAACAAATTTTGACGATTTTATAGACAAAGCCACATGAATCTGATATCATAAAAGAAGAAGCGGACAACGCAAGGAGCTGTGATGATATGAAGCTAAAAGCTGAGAATAAAAAGGTAGCGGATTCAATGACTGAAAGTTCCAAAATCGTACAGTCCAAGGATATAAACGGTCAGAACAGATTGTTCGGCGGCAGATTGATGGAATGGATCGATGAGGTCGCGGCGCTGACAGCTATGCGGCACTGCGGCGGTCTGGTGACGACCTGCGCCGTTGACAGCCTTGTGTTTAAGCACGGAGCAAAGCTGAACCAAGTCGTTGTACTGACCGGCAGAGTCACCTATGTAGGCAATACCTCGCTCGAAATCAGAGTTGATACTTATGTGGAAGAGGTTGAATCCGGCGAAAGATTTGCCATAAATCACGCCTATCTGATCTGCGTCCATGTAAACGGCGACGGTGAACCGACGCCGATACGGTACGGCATCGACATACAATCGGAAAGCGAACAGGCGGAATGGGACAGCGCGCTTATCAGGTCAAAGAGCAGAAAAGAACGCTACGCATACTGACGCCGTAAGCTTTTATTTCACTGCAACACCGTAAGGGCAACACCGCACAATTCAAGGCGCCCGGCTTGCTTGAATCTTATTCCGTCAGCTTGCCCAAAAAATCTCGGCAAGGCGACAGCCTTACCTCAATTTATATCCGCACACCTGAATTATGCGGTATTGCCTAAGGAATAACGCGACAGCGTTAAAATAATGAATGGAGGTATCCTGTTATGAAATTCTACATTTGCAAAACCTGCGGAAAAATCATCGCGATCGTCAAAGAAACTGCGGTGCCAACGATGTGCTGCGGACAGAAGATGGAAGAGATCGTTCCCGGCACTACCGACGCTGCGGCGGAAAAGCATGTCCCTGTTTTTGAGGTCAAAGATCAAAAGGTGTTCGTCACCGTCGGCGAAGTCGCTCACCCTATGATCCCGGAGCACTACATCGAATGGATCGCCATTGAGACTACCGGCGGCCGTCAGCGCAAAACGTTGTCTCCTTCCGATGAGCCGAAAGCCTGTTTTGCGCTTTGCGAAGGAGAAGAAGTAGAAGCGGTATATGCCTACTGCAATCTTCACAGCCTGTGGAAGGCGTAATCACGCCGGATAGTATCATCGCATTAAAACGTTATGGGAGCCTCTGATAATTCAATTTCGTGCTTATGCACGGCAGAGAATTGTCAGAGGTTCCCTTGTTTTTTTCAGGGATTCAAGCCCCTGACACAAATCTGTCGGAGAAGTCGGCAGGATTTTTGCTTTGTGAAAGAAACATATAAATTATACAAAAAGAATTGATATTCGGCAATTTTTATGATATTATTAAAGCAAAGGAAATAAACAAAACCAATTCTTCGAGGAGGAATGCAGAATGAAAAAAATAACCAAGCCAATCAGTGTGCTGCTGTCGGTTTTGATGGTGCTCGGTGTGTTTACAGTTGTGCCTGTTACGAACAACGGCGCACCCCTCAGCTTCAGGGCGGAAGCAAAAGAAGTGTGGACGTCGGGCTATTGCGGTTACACCGGCGACGGCTCCAACGGACAAAATCTAAGCTATCAGATCGACGAAGACACAGGCGTGCTGTCGATTTCCGGAGCCGGAAAAATGACGGAAGCCTCTCCCTTCAAGGACGATCTGAGGATCTGTTCTGTCGTTATTGACGAGGGAGTAACAAGCATTGGTAAGGAAGCGTTTTCGGGCTGCACAAATCTGGTTAGCGTTGATATACCGTCTACCGTTTCGGCTATAGGAAAAAAGGCATTTTCACATTGCACGTCATTAAATAACGTTGTGATACCCGCAGGCGTTACTGCGATAGCGGAAAGGACCTTTGAATACTGCTCGTCACTGTCGCAGATACAGTTGCCGGGCTCGCTTGAAGTCATCGGAAGCTATTCATTCAGCAGCTGCACTGCGCTTCAGCAAATCAGTTTGCCCCAAAGCCTGACAACGCTCAGCGAAGGAGCGTTTCGCGAAAGCGGACTGACCGGTTTTTCTCTTCCCTCTAACATCAAAACCATTCCTTATTCATGCTTCGCGAACACCTATATATCCGACATCCATATCCCGGGCACTGTTGAGACCGTTGGCAACAATGCATTTTCGGGTATGAAAGCGCCCGTTGATTCGATCACATTGGACGAAGGTGTGAAGAGTATCGGCGTGTACTGCTTTTCCTCTTACAATCCCTACACCATTGTGAATACCGTTAAGGAAGTGCAGCTGCCCGACAGCCTTGAAACAATGGGCTTGGAAGCAATTGCCATTCCCACGATCGAAAAGGCGTACCTCGGTAAAAACATCAGAGAATTCAATCAGTCTATCCCCGAAAACGGCTCTGTTCAGGAGATAGAGATAAGCGAAGAGAATCCCTGTTTTCATTCTTATGACGGAGTTGTGTATAACAGCGATTATTCGGAGATCGTCTGGCTCAGTCTCAACAAATCAGGCGTATTGACTTTTCCTAAACAACTGAAAGGATTTAACAGGGATTACCGCAATCAGATAATGAGCCGCATCACTCAGTACGCGATAGAGGACGGCGCCGAAAATTTTGCGGTTTCAAACGGTATTCTGTATTCCAAGGATATGAAAACCCTTTACCGCTGTCCTATGCGTTATGCGAATGCCGTAGTGATCCCCGATACCGTTACCAAGATCCAAAAATATGCTTTCTGCTGGACGGATATAAAGGTTACTTTAAATAATAACCTTAAAGAAATCGGCGATTATGCCTTTTGCGGCAACCACTGCAGGACATCCCTCGTTTTACCGAATTCCGTTGAGTCCATCGGCGATCATTCCTTTTACGGCTCATACTTTACATCGGTAATTCTTTCCGACAGCTTAGAAGTGATCCCTCTGTTTGCTTTCGGAGGTTGCGAGTATTTACAAACGGTTCATATCGGCGCGGCAGCCACCTTGTCGGAAAACTCGTTCGGCGGCGGAGAAATATTCGGAAACAATCTTTCAACCATTACCGTATCGGCTGAGAATCCCTCATATTCGGCTTATAACGGCTGTTTGTTCAGCAAGGATCTGTCTGAATTCATCTACGCTCCGCCTGCAAAGCAGATGATCGACATTCCCGTGCAAACATCATCCTTTTACTCCTACCCGGGCGAAACCAAAGCTATCCGTGTCAGCGATGACAATCCGTATTTTTCGTCCTTGGGAAGGTTTTTGCTTAACAAAGAAGGAACGACCCTATACAGGGTGCAGTATACCTCCAAAAATGTGACGGTTCCCGACGGCGTAGTGAACATCGGAACGCTTGGCAATATGCATATTCCCGAGCCGCCGTTTCCGCGTGAAACCGAAAGCATCTCTTTTCCGTCTACCGTGAAGGTCGCGGGCAAATACGTTATTCCCGACGGAGCGGTCATCACCTACAGCGGTATATCCGACTCAACATATTTAAGGCAACACCGCACAATTCAAGGCGCCCGGCTTGCTTGAATCTTATTCCGTCAGCTTGCCCAAAAAATCTCGGCAAGGCGACAGCCTTACCTCGAAAAATCTTACTGCGCAATCCGCACACCTGAATTATGCGGTATTGCCTTAAAAAACGTCACTATCGGCAACGGTACGGAGGAGGTAGGCGGATTTGACAATTGTCCGAATCTTAAAAGCCTTGTTTTACCCGAATCGGTAAAATATTACACGGCAGGCAAAGGAACTGCCAACGGCAACTACAACGGGATACGAAATTTAACGGTGAACAACCGCAATTGTATCGTCAGTGGTATTGACAGTCTTGCCGAGGGTATCACGATCACCGCATACTGCGGTTCGCCGGCACACAAGGCTGCGGTAAAGCGCAATGCGCACTTTGTATCTCTCGGTCATGAGTACCTTGACTGGTACACGGTCACGCCTGCCTCAAAGACCGCGGAGGGTACTGAGCGCCGGGACTGCGCGTACTGCGACCATTATGAGGAGCGCACGATCCCCATGCTCAGGGACGAAACACACAAGGCGACCTTTGTCGCGGACAGTCAGGTGGTATCGGTTGTGGAGTTCACGGACGCGATGACTTCCATTGAGGAGCCGCCCGTACCTGCAAAAGACAGATATCTCGGCGAATGGGAGGATTACACCCTCGGCGACGAGGATATCACCGTTAACGCGGTCTACACACTGATAAAGGCGGAGGACGCGGAGGATATCCAAACGGATTCCGACGCGGAGCTGTATGATAAAACCGATGATGTTTTATTTACCGTTAAGGCTTCATCAGCGGCAAAGACCGTTAAATCCACCATATCGCAGTCTATACCCCTTGATATCGTGCTGGTGGCGGACCAGTCGGGTTCCATGGCGGACAGCCTCGGCGGAACACAAACAAAGGTGGAGGCACTCAAGGAAGCGGCGGCAGGGTTCGTGGCTCAGGTTTCCGCTAACGCAAAGGCTACGGGCGCCGATCACCGTATCGCCATTGCGGGCTTCGGTCTTGCAGGCAATTATACGGGCTATCAGCAAAACGAAAATACCGAGCTGCTGACGACCGCTTCGGGCGTTCCGATCGTTTATCACAACATTAAACCGTCCGATTATGCAGGCGCACTGCTCCCTGTGCTCAGCGGCAGCAGCACCAACCCCTCTGTTACCGCCGCCGTCAACGCGATCGACGCACGCGGCGCTACGGCAGCCGATCTGGGACTTGAAATGGCAAAGAGTATTTTTGCCAATACCGATTCCTCAGGCAGACAAAGAGTGGTGGTATTCATGACCGACGGAGAGCCTACCTATTCAAGCAGCTTCCAGACCTCGGTCGCGAATTCGGCAATAGCTAACGCACGCGTGTTGAAGAACACCTATGACGCGACCGTTTACAGCATCGGCGTGTTTGACGATACGCAGGCAGGCAACAAAAACATTCAGGCATTTATGAATGCGGTGTCTTCGGATCATCCGAATGCTGTATCGCTGAAAAACCTCGGTCAAAAACAGAGCGAGCATTTCTTTATGACAGTCGGACACACCGACGCACTTTCCAACGTGTTCCGAACCATTTCGACCGAATCGCTGTCACACACAGCCGCCTTTGATAAGCTTACGCTGATCAAAACGCTCTCAAAATATGTCACGCTTACCGCGCCTCAGGAGCAGGCGCTGCGTGTATCGCTTATCCGACGCTACGGCATCACCAACGATCAAATCACTGTCGTCCGCAGGGATAACGGGACTACGGAGATCAAGGTGACCGGTTTGACCCCGTACGAGGTCACGGCGGCGGACGGCAGCGTTTCTTATGAAGTGTCCGTCAGCTTTTTTGCTTCCCTGAACGAGCTGGCAGTTACCGAAGGCGATTATGCTGTTGACACGGAGGGTTCCGGAATTATGCTCGGCGACGGCGCACGCGGTTATGAAGCGACCTTTACACCCTCTGTCGTCACGCTGAGCGGCAGCGTAAAACGCTTTATCTTTACCATCAACAACGAAGTGTATGACATCACCGAGGGCACCTCCCCGACTGCCGCCAAACCGGAAACCGATTTCCCGGCTGACTGGCAATTCTCCGGGTGGGATACGGGCAACGCGTCCAATGCTAACGGCACGGTGATCAATGCCACGCTGGTTAAAGCAACACGGACGGTCACCTGGCACACGGATGACGGCGACATCGTACAAACCTATGCGGAGGGCGCGATCATCACACCGCCCGAGGCAGGGGATAAAGCCGACGGCTCCAAGTTCCTCAGCTGGAACAGATCCATTCCGACGGTCATGCCCGACAGCGATCTGACCTTTACGGCTATCTACGGCGATCATGTACATCAGTATTCTTCCGAGGTGATCACTCCGGTCAGCTGCACCGGGGACGGTGTGATACGATACACCTGCTGCTGCGGCGATTCTCATGACGAGACCGTTCCCGCAACGGGACACAGCTTTGAGGCGGTAACACCGTCGCAGGATAACGACGCGTCGCACTGCACCTTTGTGTGCAGTCACTGCGGCTTGCGCTACGATTACGCGCTGACCTATCAGGTGACAACGCCCTCTTTGTTCGGCTGGAACTATATCAGCTACGAATTCAATCTGACGGACGACGACCTTGATACGGGATTTGAGCCGGACGGGACCATCTATATCCGTATACCGCTTTCCGAGCTGCAAAGCAACGCCAAAAACGCGCGAGTTACCCGTATGGAAAACGGAAGAAAAATCAATGTGGATTCACGCATAGAGGATGATTATCTGATCATCGAAGCCGACCATTTCTCTCCGTATGAAATCGTCCTGGGGGATGGATCCGCCTCGAATCAGATCGGTAACGTCAACGGCGACGGCGTTATAGATATTTGCGACGTAACCGCTATCCAGCGGCATATGGCGGACATAGAACCGTTCAGAGAGGTGCAGCTTGCATTAGCGGACACCAACGGTGACGCCGTTGTGAGCATTAAAGACGGCACCCATCTGCAAAAGTATCTCGCGCAATTTGACGTTGTGCTTGGCAGACAATAACGACCGGCGAGCCTTAACGCAACAGATGTTGAAGGATTTTGTTTGAAAACAGTATAATACTAAACTCAAATAAAAAATAGACAATCTTTGCGGTCTATTTTCCGCAATACTTCGTTGTCGTCCTTGCAAGGCGACAGCCTTGCGGCGTCCTTAGTATAACGCATAACAAATGCCTCCGGAATCAGATCATTGTCTGACTTCCGGAGGCAGGTTTTTATGTGTTCAATAAATCAAAACGAATAATCAAAACGAAGCAGATTTGGCAAGTACCTTTTGCATGAAGGTCGCGTCGGCAATGTCTACCTTGCCGTTCTTGTTGAAGTCCCAGTTTTTGGCTGTTGCTTCATCGACCTCGATAAGCTTGGCGAGGTGCTTTTGAAGATAGGTAACGTCTGAAATATTGAATTTGCCGTCGCCGTTGGTATCGCCCTTTACCGAACTGCTTACGGTGTAGGTGAATAAAGCCTTATCGCTGTCAGCCATTCCGTCCTTTACCGCATACGCGATAACGGTCGCGTCCCCGTCTATCGTGATCGGCGCCGTGTACTTTATTCTCGACTGATTGTTGGGGTTGCACGGACAGGAACCGTCTGTGGTGTAGTAGATCACAGCGTCCTCTTCGGCACAGGAGAGAGAAATTTTAGTTCCCTTTTCAACTGTCGAGCCGCTTGCAACAGACGCGGTAACAGACGGGAGCTTGTCCTGAACGTCGTAGATAAACAGCGTGGTCTTGCTGTCCTCCATGCCGTCCTTGACCGCGTAGGCGATGATCGTGGTGTACTCGGTGATCTCGATCGGTCCGGTGTATTTTATTCTGGAATCGCCTGTGAGATTACACGGACACGAGAGGTCGGTCGTGTAGTAGATCTCGGCTCCCTCGGTGGGACAGAAAAGAGTTACTTTTGAGCCCTTGGCAAGCTTTGAGCCGCTTGATACCGAGGCGGCAACAGATTTGACCTTTTGAACAGGCATTTCAACGGTGATCGCTGTTGAGCCTGAGCAGTCTGAGTTTTCGAGCCTGTATTCAAGCTCGGCAGCTCCCGGAAGAACGCCCTTTATCTGTACAGTCGCGCAGCCGTTTTCATCTGTCGTAACGGTCGGAGTAAGCACCTCGGCTATTGCCGGAGAGTTGGACGTCACGGTGATTTTCTTGTTCGCGCAGGCTTCCTTGGGCTCAGCCTTGATGGTTATCTCGGCTGTATCCTTCCACTTTAAGCTGAATGCTTCGTCAGCCGTGATCTTTTCGGGCTTGGGAACGACGTCAAACTCGCCGCTGTAGTCGGCGATCGTGTTGTCGGCGTAGTTAGCCGCGCCCTTGATGCTCACGCATACCTTGTCGTCAAGCGAGAAGCTGCTGTCGGGAACGAAGCGGAATTTTGTCGCGTAGGAAAGGGCGGGATTTTCAAAGCCGTTCTCGGAGTTTACGGGAACAAGTTTTCCGCTGACCTTTTCGCCGCCGAGAGTGACCGTAAGGGTTTTGCCGCTGACTGTGTAGACGTTCATATACTGAGTGAACTCAACGTCGATCTCGTTCTGATAGACGTAAACGCTCTTGATCTTGGGAGCGTCAAGCGAGGTCATGGCGACGTTTACCTCTGTCTGGGGCGGAGGTACGGGCAGCCATTCGCTGTAAGCGGTAGTGTAGCCGTCCTTTTCGTACCTGACCTGCCACCAACCCTCAGGCACGTACCATTCATAATAACCCATTGCGTCGGAGATAAGGGGATTTTCCTGATCGAATTCGGCGGCGTTCCACTCAACAGCGTTTGAGCCGTCGGCGTTCGGGCTGTAGAAAACAGTGCAGGTCACGCCCTCAACGCGGTTGGACTCGACCGCCTCGCAGATATAGCCGGAGGGATCCATAGTTCCTTTGAGATACGGTTTCCAATCGGCTCTGCGATTCTCTCTGCATGTGTCAACTTCATCCTTAAGTCCGTCTAATTTGCCGTCAATATGTGAGCCGAGAACTGACACTGCAACTCCACCCACAAAAGCCACAGCACCACCGCCGGCATTTATCGAGTTTTTGACTACATGTTCCGCGCCGCTAATTGCCTTAGCACCGGAAATAGCCGAATCAGCTAAGCCTTTTTCCATATTGGCAATACCCGCAGTTTTCTGTGTCCAGTTAGCTGACGCGAACATGCTCACGGCTGCAAGACCCCCAAAAATCAGGGCTCCGGCTAAACCGCCGGTGCAAAGCGCCAACACGGTTCCAACTGCCACCAGAGCCGTAAGCGCGTACTGAGCGGTGATTGCTCCGTCTATGGAATAACGGTCTTGGTATTCCGGATTGCTGTAGCCGCCCGCGATACATTCTTCGTACTCCTTATGTAATTGATCGTAGTAAGCCTTTTGGTCTACTATCTTGCTGCCTGTGAAGAATTCCAATACATGACCTGTAAAGCTTCTTTTGTAATCGACTCCTACAGGCTCGGTATTGTTCTTTTTTACGGACGAGGAATTTTGGGTTTCGGCTTTCGCGCTGTTTACGGCGTTGATAAACGCTGTTGAAAACAGTCTTTCATTTTCGACTATGCTTCCGCTGTTATCGGCGGAGGCAACCGCAATAGTATCGTCGGTTATCTTTATAAACACAGAATCATACTCTGCGTTTTGACAAATCGTATTCTGCTTTATGTAGCCTTTGCCCTTCAGATACGCCTCGGCGGCTGCTTTTCCGTTCTTTTTAATCTGCGAGATCGTATCCGTGCACACAAGCTCGCCCGAAAGGTAGGTCTCGTTTGTGTATACAGAATCATCGGGAGTCATTGACATTACGCAGTATGAATCGCCCTCGATAAAGCCGAGGTATTTCATTCCGTCGTAATCCTTCCAGATGTACGCCTCGCCTTTGTCAACATAAGACTGGAACATTTCAAACGCGTTGTCTATTTCATCATCAATATTAAATGAATCGAGCAGACTGTCAAGGTCAATGTTTGAGGCGTCGTAATCGCCTTTGAAGCCTACCGAAAGCTCCGCCGGGATATTCTCGTAACTGTACTTGTACGAGCCTACAAAGACTTTGCTGTCCTCGTCATATACGGTGGGGATTTCGATCGTATTTCCCCTGCTGTCGGTTGAATAAACAACAACATCCCTGAGCGTTTGATCGTATCTGTTAAATTCCACCTTGTAGGTAATTGTTGTATCGTTTACATACAGCATGTAGTTGACAGTGTCGACCGGGCTGTTTATATAATCCAAGACTATTTCATCATACGAATGTCCGAGAATTCCGCACATAGTCACACTTAAAGGATGTATTAAGCTTTTGTCATAGCTGACGGTCTTTGTCTGCGAACGCAGGACGGTTCCGTCGGTTTTTGTTATCTCAAGGAAAATATTGTGCTTTGTCTTTGTAAACGGCTTGTAAAGCTCAAACGGAACCGAAAATTTTCCGACTTTGTTCGCTTTGCCCTCAGCGACAAGCGTTTCGTTGTCGTAAACCTTTACAGTTGCATCGGGGAAAGCGTTGCCGTTTGCGTAAATATTGGTTTGGGCGGTTTTTTCCGCTACATAAAAGTCAAGCTCTCCGAGCTTTACCGACGCGCTTCCCAAAGGCTGGCTGTGCCTTGTTCCGTTCATGTCAAAGCGAAGCTTTGCCGAAACGGTAACGCTTTCCGCCGGGAGAGCATTGGTAAGGCAAACTCTGACAATGGCGTTTTTAGCGGAGAGATTCACGGTGAGAATGTTGTTCCTTACTTCATAATCGGTGAAGCTTACTCCGTTGACCGTAACTCCGTTCTCACTGACTTTAAGATTTTCGGGAAGCTCAAAAATCATCTGCTCGTTTTCGGTGTAGGCTGTGTATTCGTTCTTTTCGATATACTCCGCCCTGATCGTACAATACTGTCCTATCGGAACATTGTACCTGTTGACGGATACGGATGTGCCCTTTGGTTCAAGATAACCAAGCTTATCAAGATTTACAGAGGGGATCTCCGCGCCGCTGATCTCGGTTGTTTCTCCGTCCTTTACCACTGCATCTTTCAGAATATAATCCTCGCCTTCGGCAAGACCGAATTCCTCAAGGTCGCTGATTTTCGAGAGCGAGAACGCCGCTTCACAATCGCCCATGAGCACGGCTTTATAGCTGCCCTCAGCAAGGTGAGAGGACGAAGCCTTTAATTTATTGAAGCGAACGGTTTCGACATATTTTCCGCTGCCGTCAAACACAATCATCACGTTTGAATCGTTTTGGGTGTTTTTCATTGCGCACGAAATAACGCCCTTTTCCGTCACCTTGAATTTAACAAAGGCGCCTTCATCATATGTCGCATCTTCGGTGCAGTCGGCGAAAACGCCTGTTTTGTCCTTAGCGGTGAATCTGAGCTTGTCGCCCTGTGATACGTCGCCGCCGTTAAACCAGAAATTATCGTTCTGGAAGGTGAAGTCCTTAAGCTCCTTATCAGAGGTTTCGTTATGAACAGTAAACTCAAAATCATCCGAGGCTGCCGCCGTGCTGAGACTGCCCTTGAGGAGCGAGGATAATATAACGCACGTGACCTTTGCGCCCGAAAGTTTTCCAAGCGTGATGTTTTCGGCTTTCTCCTCCGAAATACTGCCGCTGAGCTTTTTGTCGTAATAGCCTTTTTTGCTTGCGGTAAGCTGATAATCTCCTGATTTGAGCTTTAACGAATAGCCGCCGTTTTCGTCCGTTTCGGCATTTGTGACGACTGATCTATTATCCGCGCCCTGCTGAACAGCGGTGATTTTTACGCCGCTCAATTCGCTGTCCTCGCTGTCGGTCACGGTTCCCGAAAGGGTGAATTCGGGAAGCTTTTTCAGCTTGATCTCAAGAATGTTGTCAGAGGCTTCCGAAAGAGTTATCTCAGCCTTTTCGGGGGTCTTATACACGTTTGCGAGGCTGTCGCCGAGAGTTATCTCACAGCCGAGCGTTTCGCCGTCGATACGCTTTGAGATCGATTTGTTTCCCGAGATTTTCTTTCCGTCGGAACCGGTCCACCTGACCTCATAATCATCAACCTTTTCGCCTCTATCGTCAAGCAGCTTAACGCCGACGTTCAGCGGCTTCTTAACATTCTCAAAAGAAACGTTTATGAGGGTTTCGCCGTTGAAATCAATACCTGTTTTTTTGCAGAATACCAAGCCGTTATTGGCATAGATCTCAGCTGTATAGGTTTTTTCGGTATCTATTCCGTAAACGGTGTTCACGCTGTTTTTATCAATAATTCTTGAATAAACGCTTTCGCCGTCCTCGGAGGTGAGTTTGAGCGTCATATTGAAGTAATCGCTGCCGGTTTCGCATACGGCAATACCGCTGCCCACTCCGGTTATCGGCGAGAATTTGATTGAATTCTGTTGCGCGTTCTCAAAAGCCACTGAATTCGGCATACCGAATATTGTAAGATTAGTACATCCCCCGAAAGCACTGTTTGCTATTGAAGTAACACTTTCAGGGATAACGGCTGCTGTCATTGCTTTGTTACCGCGGAAAGCGCCGTCATTGATAACCGCGTTTTCGGGAATAACCACGCTTTCAAGCGAATAGCAGTATTCAAAAGCCCGAGAGCCTATGGTGGCTACGCTGTCGGCAAGAGTGACCTTTTTAAGGGTCTTGCATTCTCTGAAAATGCAGGAGCCTACCGATGTTACGCCTTCCTCAACAACAACTTCCTTTATATAATCCTTGTACAGATCCCACGGCTGAAATTTCCTGTTATAATTCCCGTAGGTCACGTAATTGTCGGTATCTCCCGTTCCGGTCAGATAAATAACGCATCTTTTACTGTCTATAAAGTATGATACGTTCTCGCCTGCCATGCCCTCGTGATTAAGCACGCCCGTGCTTTCAAACGCTATATTGTATTTATCAGCGTAAAGCTTGGCGTAGCTTCCCGTTTTAGCCTGTATAACGGCGTTATCGGGAAGCATGTTAGCTCCTATTGAAGTGACACTGTCGGGGATTTTGATTTTTTTGATCGCCGTATCTTTAAAAGCATATTCTCCCAGATCAGTTACACTGTCCGGGATAGTAAAGCTTTCAAGCGAGGGACAGGTGCTGAACGCATAACCGCTGATCGAGGTCACGCTGTCGGGCAAAGAAACCTCGGTCAGGTTTTTGTGACAGCACATTAAACACCAGCCTATTTCGGTTATGCCGTCTTCAAACACAGCTTTCTTTATATAATCGCTGTAAGCACCCCAAGGCGCGGTGGAAATTTTATTGTCGTCCTTGTCATATGTCTGCCTATAATGATCCGTTTTGCCGCTGCCGCTGAAGGTGATAATGCCGTTTGAGGAATCTAAGAAATACGTTATGTTATCGCCTGCCTTGCCCTCGTGGTTCAGCACGCCTGTACTTATGAATTTTATCTCGTATTTATCCGCGAAAAGCTTGGCGAAGCTTCCCGTTTTGGCGTAAATGGTCAGATCGGGATTTGTTGAATAATCAAAGAGTGAGTTGGGTATATTCGTAACACTATCGGGAATTTCCAGTTTTTTAAGCGACTTGCAGCTTGAAAACAGGTATTCGGTCAACGCGGTCAAGTTCGCTGAAATCTTTACCGTCTCCAGCTTTGAGCAATCGGAAAACACTCTATTTCCCAAAGAGGTAACGCTTTCGGGAACAGTTACATCTTTTACCGCAGTGCCAACGAAGGCACTGTCGCCTATAGCGGTAACGCTGTCGGGAATTGTGAAGGTTTCCAATGAGGCGCATCTGTAAAACGCGTTGTTTCCGATCTTTTTTAAATTGTTCGGAATTGTTGCTTCTTCCATGGCTTCGTGATAGTAGAACGCATAGCTGCCGATTTCGGTGATGCCGTCCTCGATCACAAGCTTTTTCACATAATTTCTGTAGATGTACCAAGGAACGGTTGTCACAGAATTCTGTTTATCATATTCATAATCGGCAACGGCTCCCGTTCCCTTGATCGTCATAACGCCTGTTGCGCTGTTGATAAAATAGGTAACGCCTTCGCCGCATTCGCCCTCGTGATTGATCACTCCGGTGCTCTCAAAATTAATACCCTTTTTATCGGCATAAAGCTTTGCAACGCTGCCTATATCGGCGCGGATGGTTAAATCGGTCAGTCCCGAAAAGGCGTCGTTATCTATATCCGTAACGCTGTTGGGGATATAGATCGTCTTTATTCCGGTTTTTGAAAAGACATAGCCCTTCAGCGTCTGCAATCCTTCGGGAAGCTCAATGCTCGTCAAAGAGGTGTTTGCGAACGCGCTTGAGCCGATTTTGACAAGGGTGTCAGGAAGGCTGACGCTCGTTAAAGCTGTGAAATTAAACATATCGCTTCCGATTTCGGTAACGCCGTTCGGGATCGTTATTTCCTCCAAAGCGGAACAATTGTAAAAGGTTCGGCTTCCGTATTTTGTTGTATTCTTTGAAAGCTTGACCGATTTCAGCGATTTGCAGCCGCTAAACGCGCCTGAACGCACTACGGTAACGCTGTCGGGGATCTCAATGCTTTTCAGAGAACTGCAGCCGCCGAAAGCACTTTCCTGAATTTCGGTAACGTTGTCGGGGATCTCAATGCTTTCAAGCGCTCTGCATTCGGCAAAAGTGCTTTTGCCGATGGTGGTCAAGCCCTGCGAAAGCTTAACGCTTTTAAGCCCGTAACAGCCGTAAAACGCATAATCCGTTTTGGTCACGCCTGCGGGAATGCTTACGGCTTCCAGCGAGTCGCAATACTCAAAAGCGTAATAACCTAATTCGGTGAGGCTGTCGGGAAGGTTTACGCTTTTAAGCGATTTGCATTTGCCGAACGCGTAACTGCCGATTTTGGTAACATTGCCCTGAATTTCCACCTCTTCAATAGCTTCAAACTCGTAAAAGGAATACGAGCCGACCGAGGTGATGTCTTTGCCGATCACGACCTTTTTTATTTCCTTGTACAGGCTGTCCCACGGCAATCTCCGGTTTGAATAATCGCTGTAGGTATAATCGGTCATATCGCCTTCGCCTGTGATGGTGATGGTGCAGGTATCGGGGTCATATTGATAGTCCACTGATGACGATACCTCGCCGTCGGAGCGCGCACCGACTTCCGCGCCCTGTCCGCCGTTGACCTGTCCCTCAAGCTTCACGGCTTGAGAAACGGTTTTTTCGGTTTGTCCGTCCGCAGCCCGGGTCTTGCCGACCTCAGCCGCAAACGCCGTCAGCCCCACCTGCGCCGAGCCAACGAGCATCAGCACGGAAAGCATGACGGATACCGCTTTGATAAATGGTTTTGCTCTCATTGAATTCCTCCTTGATGTTCTTATGAAAATTTGCAAATGCATTATACCACAGCGGATTTAATAAAGCAATATTTTACCGTAAAAACTCTAAGGCAATACCGCATAATTCAGGTGTGCGGTATCGCCTGTACATAAGACACGCCCTGCCGAATTGCTCGGCAGGGCGGTTTTTTAGGAAAATCAGCTTTTATTTGATGTGGTGTTTAGATCATTCGGATCAGCTTGCGGATATCAGGTACCCCAGTATTCTTTGCCGCGAACCTCTTTTTCCCAAGTGCGGGTAACGTACCATTCGCTGATTTTGGTGGTTTTGCTGTCGTTCTTGATTTGGCTGCCGTATTCACCGTTGAATTCAGTCCAATAAAGGTCGATTTGGGTGTTATTGGCTTTCTTTGAGATGCTGATGCAGGGATTGTATTTGGATAAAAAGTCTGATGTGCCGTAAATTTCCGTATATTTCAGCGTAAGGGCGGTGTTGTTCGCATTGTCGGGGATCACGAATTTGCAGTTTTCGCCGCAGATCTTTGCCTGCCAAAGTTCAAGGCTTGCGCCGTTGTTGATGGTGAACAGAGGCATATCCTTCTTAGCGTTGCAGTCGAAGCCGTTGCTCTTGCAGCACATGTTGATATAAACGTTTCTGCCTGCGGGGATCTCAAAGCCGCCCTTGTCGTTCAAGCCTTTTACATGTTCGTCGAACTTGAAGCCCTTCTTGGCGTCGGCGGTCAGGTACTGACCCTTTTTGAGAACTCTGATGTTGAAGTCTTTTTTGCTGTCGATGCCCTGCGACCAAGCGTCAATGAAGGAGGTGCAGCCCTTCTTGATGGTCTTGTTGCCGTCTAAGACATACAGGTCGGCGACAACATACTTGCTCGGGATAGACGCATTTTCCTTGAGCACTGCTTCAAAGATCTTGTTGATGTCAACCAGACTGTCGTGCAGATCGGCGGCGGTGTTATCAAATCTCGCATAGGGAGATTCGTCCTCGTTGACGGTGATGATGCCGTTGTCAACTTCGTATTCCTTTACGCGGAACTGCATACCGTTGAGTACGTTGATGATGGCGTAATCCATCAGGACCTGTTCTTCCATGACGCGGATCTCTGCGTTAATGGAATCTACTGCGCCGTAGTAGTCGGGAGTCTTGGTGAAGCTGTGTTCGCCGAGGTCTGCGGCAACTACTCTGTCCATCAAATAGTTGGTGAGCTGGCGGTAGCCGTTCTCGTTGTTGTTGGAGGTGCGCTGACCCTTGAGGAAGCGGAGCATTTCGTCAAAGTTTGCCTGCATGGCGCTGACGTTGCACTTGGGGTCTGCCAAAATTTCCTTGTAAGCCTTGTAGGTGGTGTTGTTGATCTTGCCGCTGCCGTCGCAGGTGATGTTGTCCTTGTTCTCGCTGATGCGCTTTAACGCATGAACGAAATCCGCGGCGACGGCGTCAGCCTGTACTCTGAAATCCTTGGTGTCAATATTGCTGTTGATAGCTTTGAGCTGGTTCATTTGCAGGGTGTGGTAGTTGGAGGTCTGGGTGGCAAGCTCCATCGTCGCCTCCAGCACCTTGGCTATCTCCGCTTTGATCTCAGCGGTGCTCTTGTCGATCTTGTCAAGGATATCCTGATTTGACGGACCCTCGTCTTCAATTCCGAGGAACATATTGAGTATCGGCGTTAAGCCAACCTTTGTAAGCTCCGGACCGATTATATTCCATGCGGTATTCTTTACGAATCCGAGGGATTTGTCCTTGAAGAAGTCCGTGACCGATGAGGCAAGCTGCGAAGTGACGGAATCGTTTTTCTCGGCTGCTGATGCGGAGCCGATTGCCATGGTTCCTACCGAAAATACGGTGATGGTTGAGAGGATACCTGCGAGGATCTTGGTTTTGATTTTTCTTGTCTTTTTCATGTTGTTCACTCCTTTAGTGTTGTTAGTTGTATTGGTGTTGTTGGTGTTGGTTGAGATGATTTGATTGGTCTTTTTCATGGTGGTTTCTCCTTTCGGTTTTGGTTTTGTTTTACTGTGGTTTTATTATATCAGGGTGATCTTTGCAACTTCTTTGCAAATCTCTGTGTTTTTTGAAAAAGCTTCAAATTTTTTGAAGTTTTTCTTTAAGCCGTCTCGGGAAGGTTTGTTTCCCTTGACTGTGGCTTTATTATATCAGCCCGACCTTTGCAACTTCTTTGCAAATAACGGGCTTTTTAGAATTTTTTTAAAAATTTTTCTTTAGTTGATGATAATGTGTAAAACGCGAAATGACATATATGGGAAACGTGCCAACCGCGCAGATTAGCGTTTCAGCCTGTAGGGGCTTGCATTGCAAGCCCGCTGTGCCGACGTTGTTTCCCTGTCCGAGTGTATATTGAAAGAACCCTTACGTTTGGCGATGAACGGAAAGCCTTCTCCCGGGAGAAGGTGGCGCACCGCCTGAGATGATGTTTAGGATTAAATTAACGTTCGTAATATAATAATGGTTTGATATTTGATGATTTTCGGGGGCGGTGTGACGGAAGAGGGTCGGCGTGCCGCCGCAGTCAGTACGCGTACTTTACGTTGAATAATATGCTGACCTCGGTGTTTCGCGAGAAATGATTGCATTTGTAAAAGTATCAGAGTTTTTACACAAAGTTAGCCTATCAAGCCGCGTTGTGAGGGGAAACCGTTGTTCAAAACCCTCTTCCGTCACGTCACCTCAAAGGTTCATAGTTATTTGACATTTGATATATTTTGAAAACATTATTTGTTTTTGACCTTCCGCTAAAGGTGCCGTGCCACCTTCTCCCGGGAGCAATGTCAACAACTTAAGCTCTATCGTTTTGATGGTATTTAACAGAATGATGTTTTTTAGTGCGTGGGAAAGA
>CADASG010000059.1 GCA_902790475.1 uncultured Ruminococcus sp.
TCAACTGAGTACGCAACCATAATACACCTTAGATACGTAAATGTCAACAGTTTTTTCAAAAAAATTTCCGAATCGGAGAATTATGTATATTGCACAATTTGGTTAAATAAAATTTAGGCACAATGCCGATAAAAGCGCCCCCAAAGCAAAAAATAATCCCTCTCACAAAGGAGAGGGGTCAAAAACCTAAGGAAAAAAGTGCAGTTTGTATCGCACCGTGTGGAGGAAGTTTAATGGTTTTCGATGGGGTAGCGATAAAATAATAATCATATTTTGCAATGCCGACCGCTCGAAATGACAGATATAGGAAACGTTGTTTCCATTGCCCTCACAGCTTCCGGTATTTCTATTCTGTCTCGCGAAACGCCGACGTTACCAATACACCCGACGTTAAAGTACGCGAGCCAAAAAACGCGTGGAGAAATCTCCTTGGAGGTGAACTTTGGTTTCCTGTCAGGGAGATTTCTCGGCTATTCGCTGCGCGAATTCGGCTTACGCCGACCGCTCGAAATGACATATAAAGGAAACGTATTATAAGCTCGAAATAACATGTTTTGGAAATGCACTAACCGTACAAAACAGCAGCAGTTTAACGTTTCAACCTGTAGGGGCTTGCATTGCAAGCCCGCTGCGCCGACGTTGTTTTTCTGTCCGAATGTATTGATAGGAACTAAACGTTTAGTTCAGCAACCTCGGTTGCACACACAGGTGCGACCCTACGTAGTAAAGGAAACGGTAATCAAAAAATCGTTGTTTCCATTGCCCTCACAGCTTCCCGTTGATGAAATCTATCTCGCGCAAACGCCGACGTTACCAATGCAACTGACATTAAGTACGCGACCCAAAAAACGCGAGCTGACAGCGGCGGCACGCCGACTGCGGACGCGCAATGCGCGCCCCTACGCCGGGAATGGATATTTTTCGGACATCAGCAAAGATTCTAACCCCTATTTATCCAACCGGGAGCCAAACATTTGAACCAAATCAACCTGTCTCCCCGACCGAAATTTTCAACTTTCCACTTTCAACTCAAAACTACTGTTTATCCAACCGGGAGCCAAACGTCTGAACCAAATCAACCTGTCTCCCCGACCGAAAATTTCAACTCTCAACTCTCAACTCAAATCAACCGTATGCTTTGGTGAACGCGTCTATTACTGCCACGGTTTTTTCGGCGGCGAGGGCGCAAAAGCGCACAAAATCCACGCCCTTGTTCTCGTCCATATCGTCTGAGATCGCGCGCAGGACGGCGTATGGCACGCGGCAGCAATGGCAGACGTGACCTATCGCGGCGCCCTCCATCTCACAGGCGACCGCGCCAAAGCGGTCGTTGATCAGCAGGCGCTTGCGGCGGTCGGACACGAAGATGTCGCCGCTGGCGATTATCCCCTGAGCGGTCTTGGTTTCGGGAAGCTCTCGGGCGCACTCGGCAAGCAGCGACGAGGCGTTTTTGTCGCACACAAAGTAGGTCACCTTGCCGTCGGGGAAGCTAATCTCTCCCTGCTTGTCGCCCAGCGCGGTGGTGTTCATGTCGTGCTCGACCGTCTTGGTAGCGATCACCATGTCGCCGATGCTCACCAGCGGAGACAGTGCTCCTGCCACGCCGCTGTTGATCACCAGCTCGGGCGCGTAGCGGTTGATCAGGGTCACGGCGCACATGGCGGCGTTGACCTTGCCCACTCCGCAGACCACCGTCACGATCTCTTTTCCGTTGAGCGTGCCGCTGATGAAGCGCAGGTCGTTTATCGTTTCTTCCCTTGTGTTTTGGGCGAGAGCCAAAATCCCGTCCGCCTCGATTTGCATAGCGCAGATAATGCCAATCATTTTTAACCTTCCTTTTTAACTGAAATTATTTGTTTGATACATGATAACGGACAGCGCCGCAAGCGGAGCTGTTTCGGCGCGCAGGATACGCTTTCCGAGCGTCGCCGCCCTGCCGCCGTTGTCGAGCACGGTTTGCACCTCGGATTCCTCAAAGCCGCCCTCGCTGCCGATAAACATTCCCACGGAACGGGGTTTGTCCGTCAGGATATCCCTGACCGATTCGCCGCCCAGCTCGTAGAAAAACACGGTCACGTCGCCGCCTTTTGCCATCTCAGCCGCACGGCTGAACGGCACGCACGGACAAACCTCGGGAACGATCCCCCGTCGGCTCTGCATGGCTGCCTGGAGTGCGATCTTCTGCCATCGGGCGACCTTCTTCTTCATCGACTTTTCATCGGGGCGCGACACGCACCTTGATGTGAGCATTGGCACGATGCGGCTTACTCCCAGCTCAACGCATTTTTGCACGATATAGTCCATCTTGTCGCCCTTGGGCAGCGCCTGATACAGCGTTACGAATACGTCCGGCTCGTTTTGACAGGGCTTTTTGCTCAGAACCTTGACATTCACGCTGTCCGAAGTTATTTCGCTCACCTCGCACTCGCACTGAGTGCCGCCGGGAGTCACAAGAGTGATCTCCTCGCCCTGCCGCAGCCGAAGCACCTTTGCGTGCTTGGCGTTTTCGCCCGTGAGCGCGCAGGACTCGGATGTGATTTCATCTTCACAAAAAAACCATGCCATTTTCATTTTCCTCTCATTTTGGTGTCATAATATATAATAGCGCAAAAAAGTAAAATTTGCAATAACCAAAGCGCTGTGTTACAATATAAAGGCAACACCGCACAATTCAAGGCGCCCGGCTTGCTTGAATCTTATTCCGTCAGCTTGCCCAAAAAATCTCGGCAAGGCGACAGCCTTACCTCAATTTATTGCCTAAACAAATCTACAAGGAGGTCTCAGGATGGTCACATTAACCGATATCGACATTATTCAGCTGCTGCGAAAAAACAATCTCAATCAGGACACCCTGCAGGAGGACGTGGTGGAGAAGCTCAGTCAAAAGGGCTTGAAGGTCGCCACTGCCGAAAGCTGCACAGGCGGCTTGCTAAGCGAGCGGATCACGCGCGTGAGCGGCTCCAGCGCGGTGTTTGACTGCGGTATCTGCTCCTACTCAAACTCCATAAAGGAAAAGGTGCTCGGAGTGGAAAAGGAGACACTCGCCGTGCTCGGCGCGGTGTCTGCGGAAACCGCGATCCAAATGGCTGAGGGTGTGTTCAAGCTTTCGGGAGCAGATATAGCCGTGAGCACGACCGGCATCGCGGGACCCACGGGCGGCACCGCGGAAAAACCCGTCGGGCTGGTGTTCATGGGGGTGTGTACAAAGGAAAAGGCTTACGCCGTGAAGCTGACCCTCGGAGGCGAGCATCAGCAAAACACACGCGCCTATATCCGCAAGCTGACCACCGACGCCGCGCTCTTCACCGTGCTTTCGGAGTGCTACCACACAGAAAAATAACCCGACAAACCGCACGCTTTCCCAACACGTGCCGACAAAAGAATTTATCAGCTAATACTATTCTCAAAATGAAACCGTGAAAAACGAAGTTTTCTATCTTCGTTTCTCACGGTTTTTTATCGTCAGTTCGTTTTAATCATCAAAAAGCTTTGCGGCTGCATGGTTATTACTCCGTCAGTGATCTCGGCGGTTCCGATTTTGTAGATCACGTCGCCGTCGTAGCGCGTATTGATGGTGAACGGAATGGCGAGGGGGTTGAAATACATCACCAGATCGCCTCTGCGGAACGCGAAGGGGATCTTTCCGCTTTCGCTCATAAACTCCAGCTCGCCGTTGCCGTGGAGATCCTCATATCTGCGGCGCAGGGCTATAAGGTCGGTCACTGTCTTGTAAATGCTGTCGGGATCATCCTTTTGGTTTTCGACCGTGGGAGCGTCCGCGCTTTTATCGACCGGCAGATACGGCTCGTCGCTTTCGGAAAAGCCTAAATTCTTGCCGCTGTTCCACTGCATCGGGGTTCGCGAGCCTGTACGCGAGTAGCCGCCCTCCTTGCTGACCAGATCCGCCTGATAGCGCATTCCTATCTCGTCGCCGTAATACAAAAACGGCACGCCCGGCATGGTGAAGATAAAGGCATTGACCAGCTTGATCGCCTGCTTGTCAAGATATGCCGTAACACGCGGCATGTCGTGGTTGTTTGTCATGAAGCTGATATAGCCGTTTTGCTTTGTGCGGTTGTAGGCAGGCAGATATTCATCGGTGAACGCAGAAAGATCGCCCCTGCCGTTTTTGTTGAACACCGCCTCGTCGCCCCATTCGCCGTATCGGAACAGACGGCTGTAGCCGTTTCCGTAGTGATCGAGGTAAAAGTCCATGTGGAAGCCTGCGTCGTTGATCGCGCGCTCGGGGAAGCACCACTCGGCGACCATCGCCGCTTCGGGGAATTCAGCGTCGAGCATGTCGCGAACGCCGCGCCAGATCTTGGCAGTTGCGTATTTTGCGTCGTCGTTCTTTACCAGTGAATCCGCCATGTCAACGCGGAAGCCGTCAGCTCCCTTCTCAAGCCAAAAGCGCATCACATCCTTGATCGCCTCGGCGGTTTTCAGGCAGTCCGGGTGGTCGCAGGGGAGCTGCCATTCGGGGTGTGTGATCTTGTCAAAGCCGTAGTTCAGCGCGGGCTGGGAGCTGAAATAGTTGACCATGTAGTTGCCGTTGCGCTCGCAAACGCCGCAGATCATGCGGTACTCCGGCGGAGCGTCCCACACGGTTTTGGTGAAGATATAGCGGTTGCTAAGCTCGCTTTCCTCAGCCTTTTTCGCCTGCAGGAACCACGGGTGAGTATCCGAGGTGTGACCCGGTATCAAATCGAGCAGGATCTTGATACCGCGGCTGTGCGCCTCGCTGAACAGCTGCACCAGATCTTCGTTAGTACCGTAACGCGGAGCGACCTTTTTGTAATCGCGCACATCGTAGCCGCCGTCCATAAAGGGCGAGTCATATACGGGATTGAGCCAGATCGCGTTGCAGCCGAGCTCCTTAACATAGTCCAGCTTTTGTATTATCCCCTGAATGTCGCCGATACCGTCGCCGTTGGAATCGTAAAAGCTCTGGGGATAGATTTCGTAGAACACTGCGTCCTGAAGCCATTTTGGCATATCGTTCATCCTTTCCGAGATATTTATATCCGATTTTATTTTATCATTACTGTTTTGATTTGGCAATATAATTTCCAATAAAAATCACTTGCACCCGCGCCTTTTTCGGCATATCATGGTAGTGGATATTGCTTATAAGGGGAGTTATGTGTGACGGTGAACAGACTGGGCGACAACAGAGTGCTGGTGACGCTGCGCGACAGTGAGATGAACGACTATTTGCTTGATTTTCAAAAAATGAGCCTGAGCGACAGCCATTCGCGCAGGGTGCTGCTGCGAATTATGCAGATGGCTCTGCGGCGTTCGGGGATAAGCGTCGGCGAGCGAAGAGTGGATATAGAAGCGATGCAGTGCGGCGGAGACTGTTATCTGCTGATGACTGTAGTCCAAAAGCCGAGCCGTCATACCTACCGTCTAAAACGCGGCAGCTTTTGTGCCTGCTATGCCACAGACAGCGCCGAGATGCTGCTTCAAACGATCGAAAAGCTCCGACAGGCGAGGTATCTTTCAGCCAAAAGCGCCGTATACACGCTGAACGGACGGTATTACCTGATATTTGACAGCATACTCCCCGATGCATACCGCCGCGTGCTGAGCGAATACACACGAAAAACAGGCGGCGCGATAACCGCCGCCCGAGTCCGCGAATACGGCACCCCGGTCTGCGAACAACACGCCGTATCCGCTATCGGCAAATGGCTGTAGAGGGTGTGCGAATGATAGAATCAATCAGCACGCGCAGAGAAATCTCCTTGGAGGTGAACCGTGGTTTCCTGTCAGGGAGATTTCTCGGCTATTCGCTGCGCGAATTCGGCTTACGCCGACCGCTCGAAATGACATATATAGGAAACATTGTTTCCATTGCCCTCATAGCTTCCGATATTTCTATTCTGTCTCGCGAAATGCCGACGTTACCTTTGAACACGACGTTAAGTACGCGAACTGACCGCGGCGGCACGCCGATTGCACTCATAGCTTCCGATATTTCTATTCTGTCTCGCGAAACGCCGACGTTACCTTTGAACCCGACGTTAAGTACGCGAACTGACCGCGGCGGCACGCCGATTGCCCTCACAGCTTCCGATATTTCTATTCTGTCTCGCGAAACGCCGACGTTACCAATACACCCGACGCAAAGTACGCGAGCTAAAATACGCGAGCTAAAATACGCGAGCTAAAATACGCGAGCTGAAATAAAAACCCCAAAACCCGGGGATGGGTTTTGGGGTTTTGTGTTTAGGAAAGAATTTCTCTAAAATGATTTGCGGAAAATCTGATTATTACGAAAACCGGTTTTCAACAATTCACTTAGAAAACAAAATCTCTAAAATCTCGTAAATAACTTAAAAGCTTAAATTACTTGGAAGATCTCTTCTTCATGAATACTACGAAGAGAACGCCTGCTACGAGGATGAGGCTGCCGCCGAGGATGGTGAACATCATTGTGCCTGCGCCACCGGTCTGGGGAAGCTTGGAGATGGTGTTGGGGATAGCGCTCTGGAGACCCTGTACGCCTGCAGCAGTTTCGCTGCCGGTAACGGTTACTTCGTAGATCTTGGTGTTGAGGTTGTAGCCTTCGAGAGCTTCCTTCTCCTTAACATAGTATTTGCCGGGAGCCAGTCTGATAGCGTTAGCGTCGTTGCCGTTCTTGAAGGTTACGATAGCCTTGTTGCCGGAGATTACGGAAGTACCGGAAGCGATCTCGGTTGTAGCGTTACTGTCGCTGTAGAGACCGAAGGTAGCGCCTGCGAGGGGAGCGTTGCCGTTGGAAGCGTCAACCTTCTCAACCTCGATGTTGTAGGTGTAAACTATTACTGTGGGGCCTTTAACATCATCGAACTGGTCAGCAGCGTTGGTGTACTCAAGACCGTCGGTGTTGGGGTTGCCGGGTTTGCCTACTACTGCTTCGTTGTTTACGGTAGCGGTGTAAACTACTCTAACCTTCTTTGCAGCATAGAACTCTGTGCTGTTGGTGCCGTTGAGGGTTTCAGGCTTAGCTGTTACGGTGATGTAGGTACCGCCTTCATACTTGCCTGTGAGCTTAGCGTTGGGCTTTAAAGGATCAACGATGAACTGATTTGTTACATCATTGCCTGCATTGCCTGCATCGTCAAGATAATAAACCTTAGCGTCGTTGTTGTAGGTAAGACCCTTGCTCATTGTATCGTAGATAACATACTTCTTAGCCTTCTGGTCGATAGAACCAACTACTGTAGCCTCGAGGGTGTAGGTAACCTTCTGACCCTGACCCTTGAACTTGGGAGCCTTGTCGTCAACAGTATCAAAGCCCTTGTCAACGCCGATGTCGCCGCTGACAGCCTTGCCGTTTGTGGAAAGGTCGATGGAAGCGTCGGAGAATTTCCAGGTCTTCTCATCTTTATTGTACTGGGGAACAACTACAGTGTTGCTCTTTCTCTGAACGCCGTCAGGCCATGCTGTAGCCTTAGCATAGTAGATACCCATTGTGGAGGTGGTGAAGCTGCTGTCCTTGGTTACGGTGCCTGCAACACTACCGGGGTTGGAAGCAGCGTCAAGATCTGCGAGGAAATCTGCGCCGGACTGATCCTTGGTCTTCATAGCGTCAACAATGCGTGCGTCTGTGGTTTTAAGAGTGTATCCGCCTGTTGTTGTGTCCAGGGTAGCTACCTGATATACAGTGTAGGTGAAGCCGTCCTTAGACATGCTCAGTGTGAGTGAAGGGGTCTCCGCAAATGCGGTGAAGGGTACCATTGCCGCGAGAAGCATAGCAACGATAACGAGGGAAACTATTCTTTTTGTTGTTTTTGCCATTGTTAAATCTCCTTTTTTTAAAATATTATTTTTTGATATATCTTGTTCCGCGCTTCGGTGTTCTTACATATACTAAGTAAGCTCCGAACGCGAGAACAGCGAATCCGATGATTGCCAAACCTACGATTTTGAAAATCTGCATTCCGTCACCGCTGGTTTGTGGCTGCTTGAGTATGTTGTTAAGATACTCGGCTTTAAAGTCATACTTGCCATTCTTGGGGAATTTGAAGTACATCTTTGTTGCGTTGGCGTTATAGCCCTGATTGTCTGTTCCGTCGTATTTTTCTACGAGACAGTACCACTGATAAGGATCGTTTACAGCTTCGGGACAGGACATATCCTTGTAGATGGGAAGATCGGCAAATCTTGCGACGCCGTGATAATCCACTTCATCTTCACCGATTTGGATCTTCTCATAAGATGTGCCGTCCTGTCTGGTGCTTGTGACATCGGTTTTGAACGGTGACGCACCTGCAGGGATCGCAGCTCCCTTGTCGCTGACCTTATAAAGATCGAATTCGATACCGTCTACATATTTGCCGGTGTTGTCGGTCTTGACAACAGTGATGCTGCCGGGAACGACGTCGTTCTTGAACTCAGCTTCATCCAAGGGCTCTCCTGCGAAGGTCTCGTCAAGGTCGACCTGAAGAACAGGCTCGCCGTTGCTGTTGGTCGCACCCTGCACATAAGCGGGCTTGAAGTAGTCGATGGAATCAACTACCAGTTCACCGTCCCTGCTGACTACGTTGACCTCTACGTACCACTCGCTGTCGGTAACATAGAAGTCGTCCTTCAAGGCTCCGAGCGTTGAGGTATCCTCGTAGAATTTGTAGCGGTGTCTGCCGACGTCGGTGCCTTCGTAGACCAGCTTGAACTCGATTGCGCCGTTGGTGATCTGAGTGATAGGATCGAAGTGAGCGTTGCTCTCGTCAACGTAACCTGCAGCGCCGGAGGGAGCCGGGAGACCTTCAAGCTTGAAGGTAAACATGCCGCCGGTGTAGTTTGAGCCGTTGAGCTTCTTGCAGCCTACGATCTTATCTGTCGAGGGCTTAACTCTGTTTGTAAACTTAACAGTTTTAAGTGTACCGACTGTTCCGCTGAATTCAGCCTGTTCTGCGGCAAATCCTGCCGCGCTTTGCTCCGTTATGGTAAACGTCGCGTTCTTGGGCAGGTTGGGAACGATCACTGTCTGATCGCTGCGGAAGCTGAAGTTTCCGCCGTTATCCATCTTTGCCGCGTGTCCGCCTACAGTGTAGTCAAGCGGGAACGGCATATCCATATAAGCACCGCCGGGACCGTCGAGATCAACAAGCATAGTATAGTTAAAGGTCACGATCTTGTCAGAAGGCGAGCCGTCCTCCTCTACGATCTGCTTGCTTATCTGTACGTCGTCTGTGACAGGCGTATTGACAAAGGTGGATTTAAGGTGGATGGAGTCGTTTGTGCCGTCCTTGCGTTTAAGCACAAATTTGTTTGTTGACTTGCTGTTGGCGCCATTCGCGGACTTCGCGATATACTCGCCTGCGTCGATATCCGCTACCGACCAAGTGGTTGTGTACTCGGTGTTGGAAGCAGTACTTGTGCCGCTGACTACAGCGCCTGTCTCACTTGTTTGCAGTTTGGTGTTTGTATCAAACTGGTTGTTATAGTCCTTGACCTGCTTGTCGGTAAGTGACGTTGTGCGGTTTACGGATGATTTGCCGAAGGTGCCGTTTGTTGTAAAGTTAAATGAATCCTTTTGCTGCACCCATTTCTCAACACCGGAGTTCACGTCTGCGGTGTTTACGATTTTTTCAACCTTGTAGTCGTTCTGCGCAGGAGTCATGGTGAACTCCATGGAGCAGTTGGACTCGATCAGACCGCGCTCCATATAGAATACGGTCATGTGATACAGCTTTGTGGGATCGAGAGTTGTAGCTCTGGTACCATTGAGCTTTCCGGCGTCAATGTTTGTTGTTTTGTTCGTAGCTGTATTACGCCATCTGTAGCTTTCGTCGATCGGGGTATATTCGGGGTTATCCGTGTAGGTGATCCTGCCGAAATGACCCTGCAGTGAAACCTTGCTGTTACTTCCGGAAGGACTCTCTGCCTCCCAATTGCCTTTTGCAAGCTTGAAGTAATCATTGTCGCCGAGCTTGACGTTGTCTACCGTCTGATCTGCACTGAACACAGCTTTACCATCATAATACCTCTGTGGACTATAGAATCTGCCGCTTTGACCTTCTTTCCAAGCCCAAACGCGAACTTTATCTACGCCCCAGTTCGAAACATCCTGCACCAGCATCGTCTTTTCGTTTACGTTGCTGTCTGTTTTGATGACAGCGCCCTTGGAAACGGTAGACTGCATTGTCTTGAAGTTGATGTTACCGCTCGCTTCCTTGTGCGCGCCGCCCAAATCAAGCGCTAACTGCGACTTGGAATAATTGATGGTACCGTCATCATTTACGGGAGTCAGATATACCCAAAGGTCATCGTCACCGGTGAATGAGAACTTAACTGCTTCGCCGCCGGTCGTGCCATCCAGCGTTCCGTTTTTGGGAACACGGAAGTTCATGTCCATTCTTACGCCGAAGCCGTAGTCAAGGTTGCCGTTACCGGGGTTATTGTACCATTTTCCGCTGTTATTGTTGAACGGGAAGATACCGTAACCGCGGTATTTATTATTTTGGTAATCGGGGTAGTTAAAGTCCGCAAGACCGTCCTTTACGCCGTAGCCGGTGCCCTGACCGTAGTTGACGGAGGCAGGCTTGCTGTTGCTCCACTTAAAGAACACGTTGTCAGTCGCGTTTTTGGAATTAAAGGTATACCTTGTAACTCCGGTGGAGGTGTTTGTGGTGTGTCGGAACGGGAAGTAGGACTGTACCGATTCCGCGTATCCTTGGGTAACGGTCGACTGTTGGAAGTACGGCATCTTTGTTCCGTTGGGGAATACGATGTCGCCGTCGGTGTTCAGCGTTGAACGCGCAAGACCCTGTACCGAATAATTGTAATCGGACGAGGTAGCGTTGTTGATGAAGAATCCGTTGGAGTTGTCGGCGATATAGCTGAAATTCTTGTACTTGAGAATCTCTTTGGCATATCCGCCGTTACGCGTATACAGATTATTCTGTCCGTTATCGTACATTATCGGATATGCTCCTGCAGTGTTACAGAAGTTGCCGAAATACAACGGATATGTTACACCGCTCGTATTGCTTGAAATATAAGCGTTAAATCGCTTGAACGGATACCAGTCATCGGGCGTCAGGTATTCGCTGGCGTTGTATTTGGTACCTACCTTACTTGGTTTCAGCCAACCGTTGTTGAGCTCTGTGTCTGACAAATAGTCATAGTAGACCGCGTCGACCCAGAAAGCGCTCGAGTTGCTTTCACCCGTTGTCTTTTTGTCGGCAAAATAGGTAGCTGTGATTTTCGGTGCATCCGCAAATCTTACCCATTTCTCTGCGCCGGAACCCATCTTGTAGCAATTCAAGGTTGAATCACTCGGACATTTTGTCGGGTTCGAGCCGCCGATACCCTGATTGGTAGCAAAGAATTTGATATCCGCGCTGATAGGAACCGTTGCCTTATAGTAGCCTGCGGGCAAGGTCTTTCCGCTGTTGGGATCTGTTGTCACCTTAGTCATAGTGACATACTTCTGATAGGGATCAGACAAGTCGAAGAACACGGAAACCTGATTGCCGGTCCAGTTCGGATTGTAAACATAGATCTGCCTTGTTGTCAGGTTGTTGTGGTTCGGGTACTGATACCTACTCAAAACTAAGTTTGAACCATCAAGGTAAATTTCATTTGCATCGCTTGGCTTTGAAGAAAGATCCAGCTTCGAGGTGGATTTGGTGAATACCTCTGTCCAGCCGTTGCCGTTCCAGTACGCCGGATCCCCGGGAACAGTCAGGTCCGGAGTTTGCGAACCGCTGTTGTTGTTGAAGATAAGATACTTGAACGACGGGTCGGTGACGTCATAATAGTACAGCGAGCTGCCGTCTATGTATGTCATCTTCTTTCCTGGCCATGCGCCGGCGTTGGTGTTCGCGTCTTTCCAGTTGTATACATAGGGCTGAGCCCAGTTGGTGGAAGCGTTGTCAAAGAATACGCGGTTCGGTGCACTTAACGCCAAAACGATATCCTTATTAAAGTCTCCGTCAAAGTATACAGCCAGTCTGACGGAATCCGCAGCTGCGGGAGCAGTCGCCTTGTAGATGTTGGTTGCCTGCATGGAACATGCAGCGTTGCCTACGGGCGTGTTTCCGCTGTAAAACCGAGCATAGAGAGTACCGTTGCCGTTTGTGTACCATGAGCTGTTTTTACTTAAATTAAAGTAAACCGTCTCGCCTTGAGCCACACCTGCGGCGCCTGCGCCGAAGGTTCCGAACGCGACCGCAACGATTGATACGATCAGCACCAGTACAAGAGTTAGAGGCAAAATCCTCTTCGTCAGCAAGCGTTTCTTTTTAAAAGAATCCTGCAAATTTTCTCCTCCTTTTCTATAAATTTTTTGCAGACGTCAATCCTTACGTCTGTTTGGTTAAACTGCTGAAAATTTTGAAAAGCAAATAGCGACTTTAACAAAATGTTCACAGATATCCAGCTGTATTATATAATAAAATGCTTTTTTTATAATTCCTAATCAGAAATATGGCTTTTTATACGAAAAAAATATCACCAAATTGCACTGTTGAATATCATGTCATATTAGTGCAACTTTAACATAAGTGAAAGTTTGCCGCTTTAACGTGTTAAAATAATATACATTTTTTTCAAAGTTTGGTAAAAATATCTTAAACTTTGCCCCTGATTTTAACTGTTTTTGTAACGATTTGTAATGATTTGTAACAAATCGTAAAGTGTTATATAATCCTGTGTTTTTTTCTCCCAAACGCCCCGTCAGCCTATAGGGGCTTGAGGAATTACGGTCAATAGAAATATAGTCTAACGCTTGTTTATAATTAGAATCAGCTGTCATTTCGACCGGGTGCCCCGGTGGTCGGTACGCGCGGAGAAATCTCCTCGGAGGTGAACCGTGGTTTCCTGTCAGGGAGATTTCTCGGCTATTCGCTGTCGCGAATTCGGCTTACGCCGACCGCTCGAAATGACACGTGGGGGTAACGTGCTAAATGCTAAAAATGACATATATAAGAAACGTTCTGACCGAAATGACATATATAAGAAATGTGCTGACCGCACAAAACAGCAGAACATTAGCTTTTAACCTGTAGGGGCTTGCATTGCAAGCCCGCTGTGCCGACGTTGTTTTCCTGTCCGAGTGTTGAGAGGAATGAAACGTTTAGAGTGTCACCCTCGGTCGCACACACAGGTGCGACCCTACGTAGAAAAGGAAAACGGAGACTGCGTAGACGTCGTTTCCATTGCCCTCACAGCTTCCCGTTGATGAATTCTATCTCGCGCAAACGCCGACGTTACCAATGCACCCGACATTAAGTACGCGACCCAAAAAACGCGAGCTGACAGCGGCGGCACGCCGACCTCGGACGCGCAATGCGCGCCCCTACGCCGAGGTTTGATGAATTTCGGACGATTGCGATTAAATAAAACGCTTGTTTATATTCTGAATTAGATGTCATTTCCTGAATTAGATGTCATTTCGACCGGGTGCCCCGGTGGTCGGTACGCGCGGAGAAATCTACTTGGAGGTGAACCGTGGTTTCCTGTCAGGGAGATTTCTCGGCTATTCGCTGTCGCGAATTCGGCTTGCGCCGACCGCTCGAAATGACATGTGGAGGTAACGTGCTGACCGAAATGACATATATAGGAAATATGCTGACCGCGCAAAACAGCAGAACATGAGCGTTTAACCTATAGGGGCTTGCATTGCAAGCCCGCTGTGCCGCATTTTTCCCGAATGTCCGCTTTTTCCTACAGAATTCCAACGTTAGGCGATATCGAATAACGCTGAACGTAAAGATAACTACCTGCCGTGTAAATCCTCCGTCGCGCCTTTATGGCGCGACACCTCCTGTTACAATATATTTGCCCCAAGATTTATGGCAGCCGGTCATAGACATGGGACATCTCGTTGCCTAAGCTGTAGAATAGGAAGGAACGGTCTGAC
>CADASG010000060.1 GCA_902790475.1 uncultured Ruminococcus sp.
CATAATTCAGGTGTGCGGATTGCGCAGTAAGATTTTTCGTCAGGTTGCACAAATAAATTGAGGTAAGGCTGTCGCCTTGCCGAGATTTTTTGGGCAAGCAGACGGAATAAGATTCAAGCAAGCCGTGCGCCTTGAATTGTGCGGTGTTGCCTTAAGTTCCGTTTAATACAGCCTTCCTGATTGTCGGCATAGCCGACCCAATTTCATAATTTTGCATCTGCGCTCGCGAAAAGCGAGCGCTTTTGCTTGACAAAAGTTGACGGGAATTATATAATAGAATCGGAAATCGTTGTGATGATTTTTATTTTTTGTAATATAGTTAGTCTAAGCTAACTTATTATGTGAAGGGGTGTTTTAAATAAAACAACATAAATTCTGGGCTATGGCATCTATTGTATGTATGATAATGACGTTTATCACAGGTTACAAACACAAATAGTTAGGAGGACATAACAATGACGACAATCGGAAAAGGTGCATTATTCTTTTTGGGAGGCGTTCTGTTTGGCACGGCAGGAGTCAAAGTGCTTTCAAGCAAGGACGCGAAAAAGGCGTACACACACTGTACAGCGGCAGCGCTTCGCGCGAAAGACAGCGTGATGAAAACCGTGACGACGGTTCAGGAAAACGCCGGAGATATTTATGCCGAAGCAAAGCAAATCAACCTTGACCGCGAGGAAAGCGAAAAGCCCGTCGAGCTTGAACTGGAACCCGACGAGCCGGTTGAAGCTGCAAACGAAAATGAAATTTAGGATCCTACACGATATACGCGGACGTCTGCGGATACGTATTCTTACGCAATACAGTCAGGATGATTTTGACCGCTTGTATTGTGCGCTGAACGCCGATCGGCAGATCAAGCGCTGCAAGGTCTATCCCGCGACAAATGATTTAATGATCGAGTATTTGTGCAGTAAAAAAGAGGCGCTTGCGCTGCTGTGCAAAACAAATCCTGATACCGTGATAGTCCCCGAACACGCCCTCACCTCGGTAGCTGCGGCAAGAGAGCTGAAAAGGGAGTACACCGGCAAGCTGGCGCGGAAAATCGCGGCAAGGTATTTCAGAAGGTTTTTCGTTCCGAAGTGTATCCGTGTCGCTGTTTTGGCAGTAAAAGCCGCGCGGTATATCTGGAAAGCCTTGCAATGTCTTTCAAAGGGTAAATTAGAGGTATCCGTTTTAGATGCGACAGCGATCACCGTATCGCTGATAAGGCGCGATTTCAAAACCGCAGGTTCTGTTATGTTCCTGCTGGAGATCGGTGAAATATTAGAGGACTGGACGCACAAGAAATCGATCAGCGATCTGGCAGGCAGTATGTCATTGAACGTCGGCAAGGTCTGGCTGAAAACAGAGTCTCAGCCCGTTTTGGTGAAGTCGTCCGAGATACGCCCTGATGATGAGATCATCGTCGGTACGGGCAGTATGATCCCGTTTGACGGGGTCGTCAGCGACGGCGAAGCAATGGTGAATCAGGCAACTCTGACAGGGGAGGGCGTACCCGTCCGCAAAAGTTCAGGCGTGACTGTTTATGCAGGCACTGTGATCGAGGAAGGCGAACTGACGATTCGCGTAACACAAAACGCGGGTGCTTCACGATATGATAAAATCGTCACAATGATCGAGGAAACCGAAAAGCTGAAATCCGATGTGGAGAGCAAGGCGGAGCACCTTGCAGATAAGCTGGTGCCTTTTACCTTTTTCGGGACGGCGCTGGTTTGGCTGCTGACGCGCAACATCACTAAAGCGCTGTCTGTTTTGATGGTCGATTTTTCCTGCGCACTCAAGCTTGCTATGCCCGTAACGGTGTTGTCGGCGATCAGAGAGGCAAACGCCTACGGGATAACGGTCAAGGGCGGCAAATTTTTGGAAAAGAGCGCTGCTGCAAACACAATCGTATTTGACAAAACGGGTACGCTCACAAGAGCAAACCCGACAGTACACAGCGTGGTTTCGTTCTGTGATAAAAGTCCCGATGAGTTGCTGCGCATCGCGGCGTGCTTGGAGGAGCATTTCCCGCACTCAATCGCAAACTCGGTAGTCAGGGCGGCGAAAGAGAAAAATCTGATCCACGAAGAAATGCATACAAAGGTAGAGTATGTGGTAGCACACGGCGTGAAATCCACTATTGACGGAGCGGAAGTATTGATAGGCAGCTATCACTTTATCTTTGAAGATATGGGCGCGGCGGTTCCCCTTGGCACCGAGCAAAGGCTGCTTTCCATTTCAAGCGCGTATTCGCGGCTTTATCTTTCCGTTGACGGCTGGCTTGCCGCAGTGATTTGTATAGAAGATCCGCTGAGAGAGGAAGCGCCGGAGGTCGTCACGCAGCTCAAAGAGCTTGGCTTTGATAACATCGTCATGATGACCGGCGACAGCAAGCACACGGCGAAGTCGATTGCGGAGAAGGTTGGAGTTGACCGCTTTTACGCGGAGGTGCTTCCCGAAGAAAAGGCGCGGTTTATTTTGGAGGAAAAGGCAAAAGGCAACACGGTAGTGATGATCGGCGACGGTGTGAACGATTCGCCTGCGCTGTCATCAGCCGACGTTGGGATCGCCATTTCAAACGGCGCTGCGATCGCGAGAGAGATCGCGGATATCACCATTGCGGAAGATGATTTGAAAAGCATCGTCACTCTGAGAAAGCTCAGCACGGCTATGATGAAGCGTATCGGCAGGAATTACCGCTCTATACTCTTCGTCAACGGCGGATTGATCGCACTCGGCATAAGCGGTTTGGCACAACCGACCACGACCGCAATGATACACAACGCCTCAACGCTTGGAATAGGATTGTTAAGTACTAAAAGATTGATTTAGCGGCGTGTCGTCAGCGTAACGCTGCACACTGTCACGCCTATGGAGCCTTCGGTTTTGGAGGAAAACTTCATCTATAACAATGACAGACGACAGCAAAAGCCTGTAAATTTGTTTCAGGCTTTTGTTTCAATACATCAGTTAGCATTAGCTAACTAAAAGGAAGGATATTATGATAAAAACAGTGTTAAGTATCGACGGTATGATGTGCGGTATGTGCGAGAGCCATATCAACGATACGATCCGTCAAAGCTTCAAGATAAAGAAGGTCAGCTCCTCGCACACAAAGGGAATAACCGAGATCATAAGCGAAAACTCGCTTGATGAAAACGCTCTGATCGAAACTGTCGGCAAGACGGGCTATAAGGTGTTGGAGATAAAAACAGAGCCATATGAGAAAAAGAAATTTTCGCTGTTTGGGAGGAAATGATATCCGAAAATATTACTTTGTGACGAGCTGACCGGCGCGCTTTCGATCGCCTGCGCCAAACGCAATCCGAAAGCCGAGGTCATCGGTATAGACCGATGGGGCAAGGAATACGCCTCTTTCAGCAGACAGCTCTGCGAGAGAAACGCGAGAGCGGAGAAGGTAAACAACACCATATTCCAACAGGGCGACGCGGTGAAGCTGGATTTTGCCGACGAGACCTTTGACGCGGTAACGAGCAATTATGTTTATCATAATATTTCGGGTGACCGTCAGACGTATTTGCTTGAAACCCTGCGCGTATTAAAAAAGGGCGGCACCTTTGCCTTGCACGACATCTTTTCAAAATCGAAGTACGGAGATATGCAGGCCTTTGTCCAAAAGCTGAAAGAGTTGGGCTACGAAAAGGTCAAGCTGATCGACACGACCGAACAATTCATGAAAAAATGGGAACCAGTGTGGATGGAGCTGTCCGGCTCCGCACTGTTGGTCGGCAAGAAATAATCGGAGAAAAAAGAGTGAATGTATCTGTAACGATTGGTATTCTAATACCGTTTATCGGAACCTCTTTAGGCGCGGCTTTTGTGTTTTTTATGAAAAGACAGCTCGGACGGAGCGTTCAACGCGCTTTAACAGGCTTTGCGGCAGGTGTGATGACGGCGGCTTCCATATGGAGTCTGCTGATTCCTGCCATTGAACAAAACAAGTCGATGGGAGCGTTTGCGTTTGTTCCGGCTGTTGCCGGATTCTGGATAGGAACACTGTTTTTGCTTGTTCTTGACAAAACAATACCGCACCTTCATATGTTTGCGGATAAAGCCGAAGGACATAAAAGTAAGCTGGCAAGGACGACGATGATGTAGCTTGCCGTCACGCTGCACAACATTCCCGAGGGTATGGCGGTCGGCGTGATGTACGCGGGCTTGTTGTCCGGTTCAGCTGACATTTCAGCAGGAATGAGTTCTTATTATTAGGATTTTACCTGCGCAGTTTATTTGAAATAGTTGCGTATTTTCACCTGCCGTCACTGCGGCGAAAATACCTTGCGTCACGGATATGAGGTATTGTAAGCAAAAGGAATGCCAACAGGAAAAAGAAAAGGCAAACCGTGCGATATGAATTGTACGGTGTTGCTTTAGGGATAAAGGTTGATGCAATTTCGCATCTGAATGAATTTGTGATTCAAAAACCAAAAGACCGGCTCAAAACATGAAATTGCTTTGAGCCGGTCTTGTTATGATGTAAAGAGAAAGGATAAATTGTTATGCCCTTACCATGTGCCGCACTTATATTTGCCGTTTTCCGTTTCATTCTTCGTGTAGAAGTTGGTGTTGCCGCTGATCGGCAAATCTACGGTTTGAACGGAACCGTTTGTGAAAATCACTTTGGCTGAGCGTGAGGGGATCGTCAGCGAGTATTGCTTTTGACCGTAATCGTTCGTTCCGATATAATTCATCGGAGTGCCGCACCATTGCACGGGATTGTAGCCGTCCGCCCAGTAGTAGCAATAGATGGTGCCCGACCAGTTCAGCGCGTTGGTCAATACCACGGTATATGTGCCCGGCGCCGTTGTCGGTGCTGCGGTAGTCGGAGCAACGGTGGTAGGTGCTGTCGTTGTGGCAGGTTCGGTCGCAGTCGGCTGTGTGGGAGCGCTGTTTACGCTGACCTGTTCGCCGATCGGATAGGGTATGTTATAATTTGCAAGATACATTTGCAGCTCTGTTGCGTCCGAAATATTCACGCGGCTGTCGCAGTTGGTATCTGCTGCTAAAAGCTGCTCCTGCGTAAAGCTCTCGATCGCGGAAATATGGCGCTGAATAGCGGTAACGTCGTTGATATTGACCTTGCCGTCAAGATTCGTATCACCGAGCAGATATGTGGTGACGGGAGGTGCAGTCGGCTGCTCGTCCATAGCGGTGTTTTCTGCAAGGTAGACGGATAGCCTGTTGGTTGAAAGCTCAAACTTAAATTCATATGTGCCGCCTGTCGCCGTAAAGGTGCAGTCTCCGCCTGCTGCGGTCAGCGTCAAACGGTTGACTGTATCGGTGATGACCGCGTCATCCTTGCCGTACCATTTGTCTGTGCCGGTGTTGTGAAGCTTGAACGTGTAGGTTCCTGCGGAAAGCTCCTTTGTAAGCGCGACCACATCGCTGTTCGCTGTTTTGGCAAAGACGTCGTTCGCACTCCAATTGTTGAAGGTGCCTTTCAGATACAAAGACGAACCTGAAAGGGAAAGTGTTCCTGCGGTGTTGTAGGTGATCTTGTAGGAGCCGTCGCCGCCGTTGACAAAGGTCATTGTCCTGTATGTGCCGTTGCCGTTTGATGCGCCGATCACGGCAGTCGCTCCGGCTTCAACAGACGGGTCAACGGTGACTGTTGTGCCGCTGAGGGTCACAAAACCTGCATCGGTCGTATCGCCTGCTGTAAGACTGCCGTCAAGATTGACCGTGTATGAAGTTACGGAGTCGGACATATTGACGGTAGCGCCGTCCTTTGCCAAGCCGCCTGCGGCGTTGCTGTTGGAGGTGTTGTTGGCGTGGAGCGTCAAGCCGAGTCCGCTGAAAGACGCGGCAGTTAAAGCGACAGTGTTGTTGTTCAGCTTGCTGTTGTTGGAGGAAAAGCGGATAGTTGCGTCCGTCATTTTCCTGTTGCTGACGGTAAACGAGCTGTTGTAGCCTAAATTGTCAAGATATGCGAGGAAATCCTTGTTTTGTTCGGGGTCTAAGACAACCGACGATGAGGACGAAGCGCCGTACGCGTAATAATACAGTGTGTTTGCAGAAGAATCAAAGTACACTCTGCCGGCTCTTGTCAGGTAGTTTGCGCCGGACGCCGGATCAAGAATACGGTAGGTGCCGTTCGTCAAAACAGCGGGTAAGCTTGAGGGCGGAGTGATGGTTTGACTTTGACCGTTAAAATAGAAGTCGGCTATCGGGAAGTAGTTTACGCTTGTAACAAGGCTGTCCCAGCGATTGGAAAGCTTGACCTGTTTTGATACCGAAACGCCGCCCGGCATGACCTGCGTTTTATTGCGCGAGCTGTCGCCGGTAACGATGATGTCGGTGTTTCCCTTTTTCATGGTTGCGACAGTTTCAATGTTGGCGTAGGTGATACCGTTCATCCATGCAGGAGAAGCGGTCAGCTTCGCGTCCTCAGACGGGGAGGCTTTCAGCTCGTTGTAAACCGTCCGGAAGGATTTGGTGAGAGCGCCGCCCGTGTTGGCGTAATAATACGCGTAGGCGCGCATCCAGAGCGGTCTGCGTGCGTTCGCTATCAGCGCGTTTTCAAGGGCTTCCTTGGTCTTGTACTTTGTCGCCAGAGCTGTTGCAACAGATTCCGTAATAAAGATCAGCCGCCTTGCGTTGGCGTTATCGGCGACAGAAGCGCTGCCTAAGCCGCCGAGATTTTTCTCCGTGATATCCCACGCAATGACCTTCATGATCTCTTCGGGAAGGTCGGTAGCAGGCGTAACGTTATTGCCACACATAGAGAAGGATGTAGCCGTGATGATGTTATCGTTCAGCGCATATCCCTTCTCCACATGATGAGGCTCCCAGCCGATGTTCAGGCATGTCTCGTCGTTTTCCGAAAAGACAAGCGGCTGCACGTTGCCAAAGGAGTGGCTGCGCTCAATGTCTGTGAAGTTGATCAGCGCAAGCTCCATAAAGCGGCCGATCGCGATATTGGTTTCCTCGGTCGTCATACCCTGTGTGTTGTCAATGCCGATTTGGTGCGCTGCGGGACCGTTGACATACATCATCGGCGTAAGCTTGCCGCTGCTCAGCGAAGCGAGGTAACCGCTGTTGCTCAACGCTTCGGTGAAAGCGACGCAAAACGGCGTGTGCTCAGGAGCGCAGCCTGCCATGATCGCGTTGGCGGCGACCATATAGGCTTTAACGTTTCTGCCGTTCACAGTTGCGACGGTTTGATCAAAGCCGTAGGAGGAGTATCCGAGGAATTTTTCCGCTTTGATTTTGGTGGGCGGAACGATGGACATCCCGTCCGTCATATTGTGATCCTTTAAATAGTTTTCTACCTGTTGATAGGAACCCTTGTACAAAAGGTGCGTATCATGCTTGCTGCTTGGGAAAATTATGGGGAACAGGTTGTTGACAGGTTCTATCAAATCATACTGATCCTCGAGAATGCCGAGGTCTTGATATGTGATGCTTTCGTATTCATTTTCATAACCGTCCGGCAATACCGCAGCGCCTGCTGTCAGGGAAACAGACATAATGCCCGTCACAGTCAACAAACACAGCAGAGTGGAAATCGAACGATAAAAATATTTGGATTTCATAGTATCATCCTTTCCGAAATATGTAAAAATGATGTTTACTGTGAGAGGTAGTAATTGCCGATGGGATCGTAGCCTTCGCGTGCCGCCAAAGTATCCCAATCGCGATCGCGCGGAAGATTCAAATTGAACGAACAGCAGTCGCCGCCGGGTATGATCTGGAACTGACTGTCGGTATCTCCGCCGGTGATAACAAAGCCGGTATTATTTGACTCGATCGTCTGCGTGGTGTCGATGGTGCTGTAAGGGACAACGCCTCTGAGCCACTCCGGTACCGCAGTGGCGGATACATAATCTCGCTCCACGTTTTCGGTCGATACACCGCGCTTGATGTCGTTGTAATGCTGATCGAAGGTGGTGTTCAGGTGGATCTTTGAGCCGGTGTTCGCCCAGTAGTGAGCGTAGGTGCGCATCCAAAGCGGTCTGCGCGCGGTGTTGATAAGCGTATCCTTTAAGCCTGTCTTGGAGGAGCAGCCGTTAGCCTGCGCGATCGTCGCGGCGGTATCCTTGGTGAGCCAGATCATACGCGCCTCGCGCGGATTGGTGTTGCCGAGACCGTTCTGCTGCTTTTCGGTAACATCCCATGAAAGAAGCTGTAAAGCCTTATCAGGGTCTGTATTACCGACCTTGACCGGATTGCCCCAGGTCAGGGTAGAACCGCAGGTGATTACACTGGTGTTGATATCGTAGCCCTTTTCAACATGATAGGGGTTCCAGCCGATTTGGAGACATGCCTGCTCGTCCTCTGCAAAGGAAAACGGCAGCAGATAGCCGAAGGTGCCCATGCGGTTTTCTTTGATTTTATAGCCAGCAAGGTTCAGCATGGCAAGAGAAACAAATCTGCCCAGCAGCTTGTTTGCCTCTTTGTTGATCATCCCGTTATCATAGGAAAAACCGAGCTGACGGGCAATCGGTCCGCTGACGAGGACATATGGGGTCCAGCCGTGCGTGCTGGCGAGGGATTTATAAAAGTTGCCGTTGGCAAAGCAGCGCACGATCGCTACGCACAGCGGCATATACTCGGGCGGACAGCCTGCCATGATCGCGTTAGCAGCAACGTGGTAGGCGTAGATGGTTTTGTTTGCCGGAGGTACGTCCTGAACCTCTCCGTTTCGTGAATTGACGATATCATCAGCCGCATAGGTCGTGTATTGCAGGTAGTATTCAACCTTTTCTCTTGTCGGCGGAACGATGCTCAGACCGTCGGACATATCGTTTGTTTCATAAAACTGCTGGCAGCGCTCGTGAGATCCTGTGAATACGATATCGTCGTAGTTCGCTCCTGCGACAGCACCTGCGATCCTGTCGATCTCACTCTGTGTGATCTGTGTTGTCAGCGCCGTAACGATTTGAGGATACAGTATCTCGCGTGCTTTCCTCTGCTGCTCCTCTGTCGTATCGCTGGCAAAGGCGCCGGGATAGGCGGCTGTTCTTACAACAGGAACGCCGCGGTTATAGCCTGTGGACTCTATCTGAGGAACAAATGCCTCTGCACCGACGACAACGGCAGGAACGCCTGCGTATTCGGCGGCGAGTCCGTTTCCGGTCTCCTTTACCGTGCAGATACCGCAGCCGCAGTTGCCGGAAATAACAGCGTCGATCCCGTACTGAGCAAGCTTCTGCTGGAACTCGACCGACTTGTCGCTGATGTTGTTGGGGTTAAAAGTGCCGCTTTTTCCGATCTCGTCGGTCATGTAATAGGTGACGCAGTTGAAGTTCTGTTCAAGCAGATCCCTGATGACCGCGTGTGTGACCGAGGCGGAAAAGCTGCCGCCGACCAGCGCTATCTTTTTGCCCTGCAATGAGCTCAGACGCGGCGGCTGAGTTATCGGCGTGACCGATGTTCCGGATGGTACGGGGGACACTACCTGATATTCGTTCTTCGAGGGCTCCGCGTTGGACGCGGTTCCCGCGGCTTCGGCGTCGGTTTTGGCTGCTGCAAACGGAGAGCAGCTCACTATCGCCGCGCTGACACTACAGGTGAGCACAAGCAGCAGCGAAAGTAAACGCCTGAAAATGTTTGTTTTCATAGAATCATCCTTTCTGTTGCCTTTATTATGACTCTGACTTCTTGTACGTAACGTCAGAGAAAAATGCGTCGGCAAATATTGAGGCTGAGGTTTTATCCTCTGTGAATTTCAGGTTCCCGTTCTTGTCAAATGTATAAGATACGGTATATTTTGTGTCCTTGTCGGTTACCGGGCTGAAAGTCAGCTTTCCGTCACTGACCGTGTAGGCGTAATACATGACCCTGTCAAGCGCCAGATCCTTGCTTTCATAGCGGATCGTCATAATGCCGCTGTCATTGATTTTGACGGTTTCGGTATAGGACAGCTCGGCGGCAGAGTAGGACAGCGTTCTTTCGTCGGTGACCCATTTGCCCGTCAGCTTTAAATCAGTTTGATAGGAATCGTAGCACTCCTTTTCATATTCGGGAGCCTTTGCTGTCTTGAAAATGTAATCCTGCGGTTCTGTTTTTTGACCTGTCTGCCGATCGGTCGTTTCGGGATAGGTGATCGTCAGCGTAGCGCCGCCAAGAAGCTTTGAGCCGGAAATGGTATATACAAGCTCACCGGTGCCCATATCGATCAGCTTTTTCCCGTCCTTTTCGGACAGCTTATAATCGCCTTCCTCAACGCCGCTGTCGTAAAAGGTTTTGTATTTTCCGTCGCCGTATTCGCCGGGTTTGCTAAAGGAATAGTAAACCTTTTGAGTGCTTTGCGCTTCGTCGGGGGTGGCTTTTGCGATTTCGGGATTGACGACCAACTCCCAATCTCCCTCAACCGAATTCGGCGTAAGGAATAAAAACGCAGATACACCGACGGCGATCAAAATGGCGATGACGGCAGCGCAAATGATGATCCTTTTTTTATTTCTCATAAACTAACCTCCGACATTTTCCAAGTCAGTATATTTTTTAGGCAATACCGCATAATTCAGGTGTGCGGATTGCGCAGTAAGATTTTTCGTCAGGTTGTACAAATAAATCGAGGTAAGGCTGTCGCCTTGCCGAGATTTTGTTGCCTTTATTATTTAACCATAAAAAATTGATATAAATGTGTAGATTTATCATTTTTCTATCAAAATTTATGTTATAATAAACACAGGAAAATATATCAGGGAGGCGGTATGACATGGGCAAACAGATTTCCATCCTCTTAGTGGAGGATGACGACAAGCTGCGCAGCACGATACAGGACTATATGCAGATGAACGGGTTTCAGGTCATCGCATGTCCCGACGGAAGCACAGCGCTGAGCCGATTCAAAGAGCACGGCGAGGCGCTTGACATTATCCTGCTCGACGGCATGCTGCCGGATATCGACGGATTCGATATCCTCAAAAGCGTTAGGGAAACCTCCGACATTCCCGTTATCATTCTCTCAGCGCGCGAATCCGAAATGGATCAGCTAAGCGGTTTTCATCTCGGCGCGGATAATTATATCACCAAGCCCTTTTTGCTGAGTGTTTTGAAGGAACACATCAACGCGCTGCTGGCACGCAGCGGACGGCTTGCCGAGGATAAAGCCGAGATCGTTAAAGGCGCTCTGCAACTGAACACCGAAGAACGAAAGGTATATCTGAACGGCGAGCTGATCGCCACCACACCGCGCGAGTATGACGTTCTGCTGCTGTTCGCGCAAAACGAGCGCATAGTTATGAGCCGCAATACGATCCTCGACAGAGTTTGGGGCGACAGCTATTTCGGCGATCTTCGCACGGTTGATACCATTATCAAGCAGCTTAGAAAAAAGCTTGGCAAACACAGCGATTACATCGTGTCTGTCTACGGCGTAGGTTATAAATTTGAGGTAGATCATGAAGAATAAACTGACCCTAAAACTGATAATTGTGATCGTCTTATCTGTTGCGCTGCTGGCAGGCATTATGGCGCCTGTATATTTTGTGCTGCAGCGAAGAATGTATATTGAACAGGAAACGCGCCGTGTCGCGGCATTTGCGGAGAATATCAAAAAGGTCGAACCGTTTGACAAAAAAGCTTTGGAAAAGTATTTCAAAGCTTCCGGCGCTTCTTACCGCGTCTATGTATTTGACAAGAGCTTTGAACCGTTGTATTCCTCGTTTGAGCTGGGGTATCATAAAAATCTTATCGCTAATCTGTTCAGCGATAAGTTAGAGCGGTTTCAGGAGAAATCCGAGCCGTACTATTCAAAGGTTGACGACGAGCTCGCCGTCAGGATGTATACTTCCCATAACGCTGACGGCAAAACCTACTACATCCAAATCAAAGACAGTCTCAGCGGCGTAGATATGGTGTTTGATTTTTCCAACCGTATATTAGGCATTGTCGTGATAGGTTACATATTGATTTGCTCCGTCGCTTTATATCTCGCGATCTCTCCGTCGGTAAAATCCATCAAGGAGGTTACCGCAGTCGCTCGTGAGATCTCACAAAACAACCTTTCGGTGCGCTGTCAGGGCAAGGTGCGCCGTGACGAGATCGGAGAGCTGACGCAAAGCGTCAACAAAATGGCGGATACCATTCAGGAGAATATCAACAATCTGGAGAACTATAATTTCGTGCTCCGCGAGGATAACCGCTATATGAAGGAGTATGAAAAATCGCGCCGCATGCTGCTGAGGAACATCACCCACGATCTAAAAACACCGCTTGCCGTGATTTCCAGTCAGGTGGAAATGATCAGCGCCTGCAAGGAGCAGAAAAAGAAGGATTATTATTATCGGTCCGCAATGGAGGAAATAGATAATATGAGCAAAATGATCAGCGAGGTGCTGCAACTGACGGTGGACGAACGCCGGCTGAACTATAAAGAAACACAGGAGTTTGATATCAGCGCTTTGATCGTTTCTTTGTGCGACAGCCGCCGCGCTTATGTCAGGTCGCGTCAGCTGGAGCTGCGCACGGATATCGCTCCCGACCTCAAGCTCTACGCCGTGAAAGAGTATGTGGAGTATGTGTTTAAGAACTATCTCTCCAACGCGGTGCAAAACGCCGATAAGAACACGGTCATCAGGGTTTCCCTTCGGGAATACAAACAAGCCGTCCGTCTTTCCGTAGAAAACCACGGCAAAAAAATTCCCGAAGAAATCAAGGATAAAATCTGGACGGAAGCCTTCACCACTTCCCCGGAAGGTTCTGAAAACACCGGCTTAGGTCTGTATATCATCAAGGAGATCTCCCTCTTGGAGCACACAAAATGCGGCTTCGACAACACCGAAACCGGCGTTCGCTTCTGGTTCGATTTCATCGACTGCTCCTATGAAACCGAAAATTCTGATTGAAAAAAGCACTGTTGCCATTTGACAACAGTGCTTAAGGCAACACCGCACAATTCAAGGCGCGCGGCTTGCTTGAATTTTGTTCCGTCAGCTTGCCCAAAAAATCTCGGCAAGGCGACAGCCTTACCTCAATTTATTTGTACAACCTGATGAAAAATCTTGAGATTATGTCCAAATCTTTGATTTGGGTAACATAATCCATGCAAAGCTACTGCGTAATCCGCACACCTGAATTATGCGGTATTGCCTTAAATTTTTGAAACGATAGTACGAAGATAGTTTTTGCTTTTTCTTGGATTTGATACTATTCTCTAATAAAATCCTTTAACATATGTCGTGTAAAATTTTGCGTAACTGCGTTGTTGTCCTCGGAATCCGTCAGGATTCCTGCGTATTCCGCCTTGTTATGCGGAATATTCTATCGACATCTGTTTTTTAGTTTTTTATCAGAGAATAGTATAAGTATAAAGTATTTAAAAAATACGAAGAAATAGTATCGGTGATCAATAAGAAAAGATCCTGATTACTTGCAATATTTGATGTTAGGGTGTACAATTAATCATGATATTTTCAGGCAATACCGCACGATTCATTGTGCGCGAATTGCTTGAATACTGTTTCGCCGGCTTGCCCGTAAATCTTACCGTGCTATCCGCATACCTGAATTATGTGGCATTGTCTTTATTTACGGATCATTGCAGGAGGTTTGAATGACAAAGTTCAGAATATGGTTAAGCGTCCAGATTGCAAAACATCCGAAACGTGTGGTATTGGTCTTAATTATCTTGTTTAACGTACTGTTTATCACAGTTTCTGCTGCTGTTATCAGTTCTCTTTCTCTGCGCGGAACCGAGAAAATGAATTTCTTCTACGCAGCTTATTATACGGTGACGATGATTCTTGACGCGGGATGTATTGAATCTGTCATAAAGGATATAGGTACATCGGGCGTTGCGTTGACCTTGACCTGCCTGGCGGTTATCATCATAGGCATGATCACCTTTACAGGAGCGGTTATTGGTTATCTCACAAACATTCTAAACGATTTTATTGAAAATGCGAGCGCAGGAAATACCCGACTTTATCTATCCGATCACACTGTTATCCTTAACTGGAACGCAAGAGCTCCAGAGATCGTCAACGATCTCCTTTACAGCGATAATAAGGAAACTGTTGTAGTTCTGGTTAAATCGGGCAGTGATGAAATTAAAAAAGAAATCGAAGAAAGACTCTATAATACGATTGAAAAAGAGAATGCCGATGTCAGTAAAAAAGCAGAAAAAATGGATTTTTTTGCCCGCCGGCGATATCTCAAAAACAACAAGCTCGGCAACAACGTTACTTTTATCGTCATAGAAGGAAATATCTTCTCTAAAAAGCAACTCAAGGATATAAGAATAGATTTAGCCAAAGCTGTCATTATACTTAGCAACGATCCGTCGGATTCAGCTTTGGAAGACGGCAGACAGTCCGATGAGGGTAATCCTCAGGCTGTAAAAGCTTTGATGCAGGCTGCGGATATTGTGTCGGCAGGAAACGCCGAACATAATCAGAACATCATTATCGAGATTACCGATCCTTGGACTTATGATATTGTTCAGAGAATCATCAGCGTTAAAGAACTTGGCGAAAAATGCAATATTGTAATGTTTCAAGTTGAAAAATTCCTCGGTCAGCTACTGGCTCAAATATCAATGACCCCGGAAATGACGCTTGTATACGGTGATTTGTTCTCAAACAAGGGAGCGGCGTTTTACACCGAGCCTGTGCAGACTGATGATGAAATCGGCTATATACGTGATTACCTTTCAACGCACAAAAACGCCATACCTCTTGCTTTGCTTACACATAACGGCGAAAGCTGCTTTTGCTTTGCGGCAAATAATCAGAAAGATATTAACAAAAAGTATGCGCTCAATAGCTTGGGCTATAGTGTTGAGCTAAACAATATGCAATGCGGATGCAAAAGAGTGATCATGATAGGTCACAATAGTAAGGTGGAAGAGATCCTGAATTGCTACGAAGCATACATCTCATGTCAGACTAATGATAAGCAAATCAGCCCTCTTAAAGTTACTATTATCGATGAAGCTAACAGCATTAGGAGGATGGATTATTGTCAACGTTATTCTTTTGTTGAAGAAGCTGTTGAAATTGATATTTATCATATCAATAAAACCTTTGACACAATTAATCGCCTGCTTTTTAACACTTTTGAGGAAACAAATATACTGATCCTCTCCGATGACACGGAACTTAATGAAAACACCGACTCCTCAGCCCTGATGTATTTGGTTTATATTCAGGACTTTATTAAGGAAATGCTTCGGAAAAATCCCGAACTTAAAAAAGGGGTCAAAACTATCGTTGAAATCACTGACCCCGGGCATTATGATATAGTCAAGGGCTACGATATGGCCGACGCGGTAATCAGCAACCGTTTTACGGGTAATATTATCACACAAATAGGGAAAAAAGAATCAATATATGATTTTTATAAGGGCTTACTGAGTTATTCTTCGGATAAACCGGGTAATCAAAACAAGAAGCCGCAGCTTAAAAAGGTCTCGTCATTTTTCAAAGAAACGCCTCCTCCGTGTACGGCTTACGATTTGGTGCGCGCAGTCTTTGAAGCGTCTGTTTCATCAGCCGAAGCCTCGGAAAAGCAATGTCCCGCAATGGTTCTCGGCTATATAAAAGCAAATGGAGAAACAATTATCTTCAACGGAGATTTGTCTGAAATAAACGTTTCGCTTGAAGCTGAAGATAAAATAATCGTGTATACAGATTTTGTTTGCCTAAGTTAAATATTCTGATTAATGTGTTATCATTAATAAAGATAAATCGGAAGATGAAGGAGATGATCATAGTGAATGAATTTAACGAATATGTTCGTGAGGTTTTTTCTGCAGCCGGTGATATTGTCATAAAATCCATGATGGGCGGATATCTTGTATACTTCAATGGTAAGCTGATAGGTGACATTTGCGATAACGAACTGTTTTTGAAGAGAACGCCGACATCGGACAGGTTACTTGCAGATTCCGAACTGCGTTATCCGTATGAAGGCTCAAAGACAATGATGCATGTATTTGATAGATTTGAAGATACAGCGCTTATTATGGAACTTTTGGACGGAATGTATACAGAGCTTCCGAAAAAGAAACCCGCAAAAGCCGGATGAAAAGACAAATTCAAGCGTGAGGAGGAGATTTGAATGAAAACACTGTGTTTGTACTACACAAGAACGAATAAAACGAAAGAGATCATGGAAAACATTGCCAAAATCATCGGCGCAGATGTGGCTGAATACACAGACGGCAAAGACAGGAGCGGGTTTCTGGGATATGTGGGAGCTTGCTTTGCAACTGTAAATAATTCTATTTCCATAGTATCTATCAAGGGTGAGATCAACTTAAAAGAATATGACCGCCTGATAATAGGTATGCCTGTATGGGTCGAAGGTCCCTGTGCTATAGGAAGAGCTCTGATCAAAAAATACAGCGGCGTCATGCCTTCCGAGGTGTACTATGTGGTGACGCATATGGGTGCTAAACATGATTACGCGGCAAAAATCAAAGCAATGGACAAACTTCTGGGCAGACCTTCTGCAGGACAAGTCTCTATAAGGACAAAAGAGAACGACTATATCAAGGAAAGCGCTGTATTTGCAGAAAGGCTGGTTTGAGACCCGGTATATAGTCTTGTTCGGAATTTGACAGGTGCTTTATGAAATACAAGGAATACGGAAGCGCAAACGCAAGAACGATTATCCTTCTTCACGGCGGAGGCTTGTCTTGGTGGAATTATCGTGAAGAAGCTGAAATGCTGAAAAATGAATACCATATTATTGTGCCGATCTTGGATGGACACGCCGGAAGTGATAAGCATTTTTCAACGATCGAAAGCAATGCCCGGGATATCATTTCATTTATCAATGAATATCTGAACGGTTCTGTTTTTATGCTGTGCGGTCTTTCCCTCGGGGGACAGGTATTAGTGGAAATGTTGTCGCAGCAAGCGGATATTTGTCAGTATGCTGTCATCGAGAGCGCGGCGCTGATTCCCTCAAAAATCACAAACTCCCTGATCTCTCCTGCTATTCATTTAAGTTATCCGCTCATTAAGCAGCGGTGGTTTGCAAAAATGCAATTTCGTCAATTAAGGCTGAAAGCGGAATTGTTCGATGATTATTATCGGGATACCGCCGCCATACAAAAAAATGATATGATCGCCTTTCTCAAAGCGAGCACATCCTATCGCCTCAAAGACTCAATAAAGAAAAGGCATGCTGATATGCATATCTATTTCGGAGAAAAAGAAAACCGTATCATCAAACGATCCGCGGCAATGCTCAGAGAAACCGCTGACGTTAGTTCTTTGACCCAACTGCCCGGTATGTTTCACGGAGATTTCTCAATAAACCATCCGCTCGATTACGTTGATGCGATCAATAATATTGCCGGAATAATTTGATATATAAGATTAATTCGAAAGTTGAGGTGACGAGCGTGAAGCTGATACCCTTAAATAAGCAAAGCAAAAAAGAACAGAAGAAATATCATGCTCGCAGCCGTCGTGACTGGAACGGCTTGAAGCCGACCACAAGAGTGGTCAAGAGCAAAAAGGTTTACGACAGAAAGAAAATGCGGAAGCCAAATATTGACAAATAACTGAAAGTGAGATATAGATGCAAATCGCTGTGTTGAGATCAATGAGTATCAACTGAATCGTTTTTCCACAAACCTCCGCAATTTATTGCGGAGGTTTGTGGACAAGAGGGGAATAATCTGCTATCATATTATTAGGGCAACACCGCACAATTCAAGGCGCACGGCTTGCTTGAATCTTATTCCGTCAGCTTGCCCAAAAAATCTCGGCAAGGCGACAGCCTTACCTCAATTTATCCTTACCTCAATTTATTTGTGCAACCTGACGAAAAATCTTACTGCGCAATCCGCACACCTGAATTATGCGGTATTGCCTTAGAAAATACGGAGTTTGGGAGGGTTAGGAAATGTCTTTTTTCAGAGATTATCAAAACTATAAAGATGAAATAGATATAGCGCTTATCCAAAATGGTTGTGTGGAAATTGAGTTGTATTCTGTAATTGCAAGTATATTAAGAGAATCAAAGAACGGATGCAAATTATCAGTTCGTGATGTGTCCGGCAGAAGAAAAACCGAAATATCCAAAGCTTATTATGGAGATGCAGGGTTCCCTGACTTTGTTTTGCTTAATCGCGACAAGGATCCCAATAAACCTGTTACCATTTACGGATGTGTTGAAGCGAAAATGCCCACTGTAAAATTGAATGAAAAAGATGAACAAATACAGGGGCATATTAAATCTTTTAAAAAGGTATTGTACACTAATGGGATTCGATGGATTCTATTTGACAATGATAAAATACCTTTCGATATCACTCTCGGTGAAATAATAAACGCCGATAAAAGAAACGAGATTAAATGGTATGAACAAGAAAAATGGGATGAATTGCTGGACAAAATCGATCAAATAGAATGGTTCGAACCGACTTGATTTTTTGACAAATATAATGATGCCGTTCTGCATGGTTCTGAAAGGGACTCTATGTTGAGGGAATGCCAAAAGAAAAAGTATTTGAAAGGCAGTTAAAACATGGATGTTGAGTGGAAAGACGGATTTGAGATAAAGGTTAAAATTGAAAACGGCGCGACGATCATTTCAGCCAACCGCGAGGGACTGCTTTCGCTTGCGGCGCAGCTGTCAGCCTTGGCAAACGCGGAAAACGGGGAACACATCCATTATGATGAGTATAATTCCCTTGAAAACGGTTCGACAGAGCTGATTATTGAAAGAATAGGTGAAAAAGCATGAAACTGATGCCTGTGTTACCTGAAAGTATTTTTGATATTTGTTATTTGATTTTTGCGATCACCAGCGGACTTCTGTTGCTGAAAAACTCCCGTGACAGGAAGGAGCTCCGTTTTTACGGAACAATGACCTTGCTGCTTGGCTGCGGCGACGCTTTTCATCTTGTGCCGAGAGTACTGAATTATTGGGTTAGCGGAGATTTCACCGCTTCACTCGGTATCGGTAAGCTTATCACATCCGTAACGATGACGATTTTCTATCTTCTGATGGAGTATGCGCGCCGTGAGCGGTATCATATCGAAGGAGAAAAGCCGTGGCTGATAACTGCTTGGGCTTTGAGTATCTGCCGCATAGCGTTGTGCTCTTTTCCGCAGAATGGGTGGACAAGCGCGGCGCCTTCTTTGCTGTGGGGGATCCTCAGAAATATTCCTTTTGCCGTGCTCGGTATCGTCACGGTCATCCTGTGGCTGCGTTCGGCAAAGAAGGACAAAATCTTTAGACTGATGTGGTTAGCGGTCACATTGAGCTTTTTGTTCTATATTCCGGTAGTGCTGTTCTCACAGGCGCTGCCGTTGATCGGAATGCTGATGCTTCCGAAAACCTGTATGTATATTTGGATGATCGCGATGTTTTTGAAAGCCAATAAAGAAAAGTAGTCAATGTATAAAATGGAACAATTACCGGAGTTTTGCAAAGTGAATGCGGTGTTTTTTCCTTCAACGACATATAACGGCAGATTGCCTTTTATGGTTGAATACTTAACGGAAGCTTCAGGGCTGTCAAACCTTATAAAAGGCGCTTCATAAGGAATAAATATTATCCCGATAATCAAACAGAATAAAACAATAATGATTATCCTTTTCTTTCGATTACTCTTGATTAAAAGCATTTCTTTCTTTTTTCGCAAACAAAGAGAACATAATCATTTTCTTTTTGTAAAGCTGAAAGCTCATGTCCGTTTTTCTGAATCACGGACATTATGTCTCGGTATGATATTTGAGCCTACACACGGCGGTGCCGGGATCGGAGGCGGAGACAGCGCAGGCGGCGGTAATGTCAACATTGAAGACAGTAAAATCGTTGCTATAGGCGGAGAATACGCCTCGGGTATCGGCGGAGGCGACGAGGGCGGCAGCGGAGACATCACAATAAAAAACAGCGAAGTTACAGCCGAAGGCGGCGATTACGCTGCCGGGATCGGAAGCGGTGATGAAGGCGGCAGAAACGGAATGATCACCATTGAGGACGGCTCTGTTGTCACCGCGAAAGGCGGTACCGATGCCGCCGGCATCGGCGGCGGCAACGAGGTCAGCGGCGGCACGATCGAAATAACCTCCTCGACCGTGACCGCGACAGGCGGCGACTACGCATCTGGTATCGGCGGCGGTGACGACGGCAACGGCGGAACGATCAATATAACCGACTCGAAGGTGACCTCAACGGGCGGCAAGGACGGCGCAGGTATCGGCGGCGGTGAGGACGGTAACGGAGGAACGGTCACTATCACCGACTCCGAAGTTTACGCAAAGGGTAAAAGCTACGGCGCCGGCATCGGCTGCGGCGAGGACGGAGAAAGCGCGACTGTCAGGATCTGCGGCAGCAGCAAGGTAAAAGCCGAAGCGAAAGCAGGGTCTATGTCTTCGGCTGTCGGTCACGGCGGATATTGGTTCTCGTATGACGGCAATTCGACTTATATCGACGAAGGCTTGCTCGTAAAGGCAGGCGAAAAAGAAAGCAGCGCAAACCTGGCAAGGTGACTGTGTACGGTCAGGCGCAGCAGACAGGCAAATTGGATATCGGCGCGCGGATGCCTTATTTCTACGATTTTGAGCTCAACGGCGGAAATGTAGATCTTACAGACGCCTCTTATCCCAATAGTGGCAATCTCATGGTGTACAACACCTGTACCGTAAACAGAGGCAAGCTCATTGCCGATCGCATGTTCTGCGATCATTTTATCATCAACGGAGGAGACGTCGAGATCACCGACGTGCATTCTGTCACAGAGTCACAACTTGGCTGGGATGAGCTGAGTGACAAAATAAAGCTCAACTATTACGACTATGGTTACCGCCTTCATGTCGCCGATGGTCAGGCATTGAAGGATGAAAACGATAATATCTACTCGGGGATCCTGACGCAAGCCCAAATCGAAGAGCTCGGCGGTAAAGAGCTGACTCCTTATATCGCTCATGACTATAACGAACCGGAATGGGTATGGTCAAACGATTATACAAACGCGACCGCTGTGTTTAAGTGTAAGGACTGTGATGATACTCAGGAGATCAATGCAAAGGTAACCTGTGAGGACAGCGGCAGGAACAGGATATCTACCGCGCACTGCAGGTTCAACGGTCGGAATTATTCAACGACCGAAACCTTCCGGCTTTTCTTTGATGTAACGATCGCGAATTGCCAAAACGGTTCGGTCAGCGCCGACAGAACGGCAGTGAAAGCAGGGGGCAGGATCACGCTGACTGTCATTCCCGATGAAAGATACGCCGTATCCGCTTTGTATTATACCGATTCCAAAGGCAAAAAAACCGACATTGACGGCAACAGCTTTGATATGCCCGAGAGCGATGTGACCGTGACTGCGGAATTTTACACGACAGATGTTAAAGGATTTTATTAGAGAATAGTATTTATCTCAAAACAGAATGACAAAACAGGATCGATCATGTAAAAAAACAGTGGCTGTCGCTTCATTTGAACCGCACCCCGTCAAGAGGACAGAGAAATAATTAAAAGAATATTTACAATGTAATAATTAAGAAGTGCCGCAAATTTTGGCTGGACAAGGGAATTGTCCTTC
>CADASG010000061.1 GCA_902790475.1 uncultured Ruminococcus sp.
CGCAAAAACACTTGTTTTCTGTCATAAAAGTGTCATTGCGACAGTGAAATCGGATTAACCCCTTCACCTGTTTCCAAGGACACTTCTTTTTTGTCATAAATCTGTCATAAGCGCAAAGGCAAAAAAAATAAACACCTGTCAAAAAGACAAGTGTTTATCTAATCAAATTATTCAGTTTTTTTTATGCGAACCTTACGATCGCCATATTCATTGTTCGGATTTCAGAACGCCTGTCAAGGTTAAAATGCACGTTTCACGACCATTGACAGGCGTTCTGAAATCCGAAAGAAACAAACAAGCGATCGTAGCAAATCTGTGATAGCAGCTACTCCAGATAATATTTAATCCGCCCTACAGCGGCAACGAAAAAGTGGATATAAAAAGTCATTTTCCCGACGACCTCGCCAGCAGCGAGACCGCCGACTTATTTATGGCGGTTATTCTATATCGCTTAAAGCAGAACGGACGCGCGGCGGTGATTTTGCCCGACGGTTTTTTGTTCGGCACCGACAACGCGAAAATCAACATCAAGAAAAAGCTGCTCAAAGAGTGCAACCTGCACACGGTCATCCGTATGCCGTCGAGCGTGTTTGCGCCCTATACGTCCATCACGACGAGTATTTTGTTTTTTGACCGCACACACTCCACAGAGGAAACACGGTTTTACCGTCTGGATATGCCTGCGGAATACAAGGGCAACACCGCACAATTCAAGGCGCACAGCTTGCTTGAATCTTATTCCGTCAGCTTGCCCAAAAAATCTCGGCAAGGCGACAGCCTTACCTCAATTTATTTATGCAACCTGACGAAAAATCTTGAGATTATGTCCAAATCTTCGATTTGGGTAACATAATCCATGCAAAGCTACTGCGCAATCCGCACACCTGAATTATGCGGGCACACCTGAATTATGCGGTATTGCCTAAAGTCCCCTCACTATACCCTGAGAATTCGCGAAAAGTTGCATACAACTATGCAACTTTTGAGAAAATTTCCCGAAAAAATTTTTGGGGGCTTTATAAATCCCGTAAACCATGCTATAATAAAGCAGAACATATATGCGAAAAGAGAAGAGCAATGGCAACCATCGAAAAGAGGAATAATTCGTATCGCTTCATTGTGTCCTGCTGCCGCGCACCTTTGCCCGGTATGAGAGCCTGCTGCCGCGGATCAACGCCGCGATCGGTCACATCAAGCTCTGCAAAATTCAGCCGCCGCATTTGCGCGCGTTCTACGCCAATCTTGCCGAGAACGGCGTCCGGCTCGACACCAAATACACCTGCAACATCAGCATTGACGATTATCTGCGCGAAAATGAGCTGACGACCGCCGCGCTGTGCCGGTGTTCGGGGATATCCAACACGACCATGATCTCTATTCGCAAGGGTAACAACGTCAACCAACAGAACGCCGAGAAGCTCGACGATTTATTCATCCAACAGAGAAAGAAATCCGCTTCTCATAAGGATGATTTGAACCCACATGGGAAACAGTCGAATAAGATACAAGATCATCAAGACACCTTACAGAGCAAGCATCAGTAAGGTGTCTTGTTTTTTTGCGGTTTTCGGCAGAATAATCAGCAATAGAGCAAACGGCAAAGAAAAAATAAAAATTTTTAAAATATTATTCTTTTTGTTGTTCTTTTGTAATACTCCGTTTGTTATACTTAGGATATGATTTGAAAGAGAGCGACAATATTGTCAATGTTTTGACAAATTGCATTGACTTTATTTGCAAAAATTTATATAATAAGATAAATGTATTTTATTGATGGAGGTAAAAACAATGGAAACTTCTATTTTGAACCGTTTGGATCGTACCGCTGCCGCCTATGCGGACAAGGTGATGTTCAAGGATGAGCACGACTCTATTACCTTTGGCGCGTTCAATCAACTCACCAAAGCGGTAGGCACATATCTTGCACGCAAAATCCCCGCGGGACAGCCTGTTGCGGTTATGTCCGGCAGACACATTTTAACGCCATCGTGCTTTTTAGGCGCCGTGCGTGCCGGTTGCTTCTATGCTCCGATGGACGGCGACATGCCCGAAACCCGTCTTAACCAGATCATCGGCGTTATCCAGGCAAAATTCATGCTGGTTGACAAGGCGCATTACGAAGCTGCTAAGGGTCTTGACTTTGACGGAGAAATCATCGTGTTTGAGGATATCAAGGACACAGAGCCCGACGAGGAACTGCTCGCCGCAAGAGCTGCCACGCTTATCTGCACCTCGCCGCTCTATGTTATTTTCACATCCGGCTCAACCGGTGTGCCCAAGGGCGTTATCACCGCGCATCAATCGCTTATGACCTATATCGACTCTGTTGCCAAGGTGTTGAACATCAACGATACCGACGTGCTCGGTAACCAATCTCCCCTCGATTATATCGCGGCAGTCCGCGACATGTATTTCCCGATCAGCTTCGGCGCGTCTACATATATCATTCCGAAAAACGAATTTGCCGTACCCACCACTCTGTTTGAAACGCTCAACCGCGAGAAGATCACTGCGCTGTGCTGGAGCGTTGCCGGCGTAGAACTGCCCGCCAAGCTGGGTGCCTTCGACGTGGCAAAGCCCGAATACCTGAAAAAGCTGTGCTTCTCTGGCTCCGTAATGCCGTGCAAGTACCTGAAAATCTGGCAGGAGCATCTGCCCGACGTATTGTATGTAAACCAGTACGGTCCCACCGAAGCTACAGCATCCTGTACTTACTACGTTGTGGAGGAAAAGGTCACAGACGAAACAGTGCTGCCCATAGGTAAGCCGTATGACAACTACCGTGTGATGCTGCTTAACAATGACAACACTCCCACACCCGACGGCGAAACCGGCGAGATTTGTGTCAGCGGTCCCATTTTGGCGCTCGGCTATTACGGCAACCACGAGCAAACCGATAAATCCTTTATGCAAAATCCGCTCAACGACAAGTATCGTGAGCTGATCTATAAAACAGGCGACCTCGGTTCCTTTGACAAGGACGGCGTACTGCACTTCCACGGCAGAAAGGATCGTCAGATCAAGCACCTCGGCCACCGCATAGAGCTGGGCGAGATCGAAGAAACCGCCAAGAAAATCGCCGGCGTCACCGATTGCTGCTCGCTCTATTATAAAGACAAGGCTACATTGTACCTGTTCTACACCGGCGACGCGACCTCCAAGGATATCGTGCTTTATTTCCGCCAAAACATGCCTGCGTTCATGGTGCCGCGCAAGCTTATCAATTTGGAAAAGCTGCCCACCCTGCCCAACGGCAAAACAGATATGCAGACCCTTAAGGGCTATTTTAAGTAAACCTGCCGCCATGCGGCTGAATCAATATAATTAAATTAAAAGGAGATTTTTATCATGAATGAATTAATGGAAATTTTACAGGAATTAAGACCTGACGTGGACTTTGAAAACGAAACTCAGCTCATTACAAACGGCGTGCTCGATTCCTTTGATATCGTAGCGCTTGTCGGCGAGCTCAACGACGAGTTTGATATCGAGATCAAGCCCAACAACCTTGTTCCCGAAAACTTTAACTCCGCCAAAGCGATGATGGCAATGATCGAAAAATTACAGGATGAATGATATGAATACAGAAACAATTAAATCATTAGCCGCGCAGCTGCCTACCCCCGCCTATATTTTTGATTTGGACGAGTTTGAAAAGCGCGCGCGCTTAGTAAAAAAATACTTTGGAGACAAAACCGGAATTTGCTTTTCCATCAAGGCAAATCCGTTCCTGTTGGGCAGACTGCCCGGCGTGTTTGACAAAATCGAAGTCTGCTCGCCCGGAGAGCTGACCATCTGTGAAAAAACCGGCGTCGATAAAAGCAAGATCATCTTTTCCGGCGTAAACAAAACCCTCAAGGACGTACAGCGCGCCGCAGATGACGAGGTCGGCACCTTTACCGCCGAAAGCCTGCTGCATGTTGAAATGATCAACGGCGAGGGCGAAAAGCGCGGTAAAGTGTATCCTGTTTTGCTGCGAGTTACCGACGTAAAGGGCGGCAGCCAGTTCGGTATGGAGGAAGCAACGGTTTTGGATATCATCAAAAACCGCGACAGCTACAAGGGCACGGAGATTGTAGGTCTTCATTACTTTACCGGCACGCAGAAGAAAAAGGCAAAGCCCATCGTGCGTGAGCTTGACTACTTAACGGATTTGATCGCGCGCATTCAGGCGGAGCTCGGCTTTACCGTACAGCGCATCGAGTATGGTACAGGACTTGCGGTCGATTATTTTGACGACAATGCCGACGCTTTGGAGGAGGAGCGCCTTGCCTCTATCAGCGAAAAAATCCACGAGCTCGCCGAAAAGGCAGAGCTGACCGTGGAAATGGGACGTTTTTTTGCGGCGCCCTGCGGATATTATCTCACCAAGGTCATCGACGCCAAAACCAATTACGACATCAACTATGTGATTGTGGACGGCGGTTTGAACCAGCTGAAATATGACGGACAGCTTCAAGGTATGCAGATCCCTAAAATAATTCATTTAAAGAATAATGAAGCATCCGGCGACGTCAAAGCATGGACTCTTTGCGGCAGCCTTTGCACTACCGCTGATATTTTGGCGCGTGCTGCGGAATTTGATTCGCTTGCTATCGGCGACACCTTAGTATTTTGCCGCACCGGCGCGTACTCCGTTACCGAGGGCATGGCTGTATTTCTCAGCCGCGAAATGCCGGCGGTATCGGTATATTCCGAAAAGGACGGCTTGACCGTCATTCGTGATATGCTGTATTCTGACGTGTTCAACACGCCCAAGCTGTAGAGTAAGCTGTTACTTAGCCAATATTGTTGGTTGTTTTATTCAACGATTTATAATACTTAATACAAATCTAAAATATTTTTAAAATATCTCCTTTTTGTTATAGTTTTGTTATATTCGGTTTGTTATACTGGTATCACAACAGAGGGAAACCTCAAATAACAAAAAGGAGTTTTTTATATGAAAAAGAATGTCAAAGGTTTTATCGGATTATTTTCAGGAATCGCCGCCTTTATCCTGATCGGCGTAGCGTTGTTTGTTCCAACCAATCCCATTCAGGGTACTGTTATCGCGCTCCATGGTTCCGTCAATGTAGCGCTTGCGCTGATCGGCGGTTTGCTCGGTATCATTGCTATCGTGTTCGGTATTATGAGCCGCAAGGGCAGAGATACCGAAATAGGCCCCCGCAAGGCAGGCGTAATCGTCGGCTCATTCGCCATACTCATCGCCCTTATTTCCTGCGGCTTCTGCTCAATGACTCAGCTGATCGCAGATTATGCAAACGGCGTTCCCGGCAATGTCATTTCTCAGATGGATCCTTCCGCCAGACAGGAGATCGACAACTCTTTGCAGCAGTTTAAAACGGAAATGGCAGACAGCTCTATAAAATAATGCTTGACCGCTTCCAACACACAAACGGTATTTTATATATGACTTTAGGAGACACACAGCGTATCCTAAAGGCAATACCGCATAATTCAGGTGTGCGGATTGCGCAGTAAGATTTTTCGTCAGGTTGTACAAATAAATTGAGGAAAGGCTGTCGCCTTGCCGAGATTTTTTGGGCAAGCTGACGGAATAAGATTCAAGCAAGCCGTGCGCCTTGAATTGTGCGGTGTTGCCTAAAGTCATATCGCGCCGAAATCACAAGAAAGGAGGAAGTTTAATGAAAAAAATCATTGCTTTATTGTTGGTTATTACCGCATTGTTTTCACTTGCCGCGTGTTCAAAGGCGGAAAAAAGGATATATTTCGATGCTTTGGATGATAACGTGAAGTTCAGCGGTGTTGTGTTCGTTACGGAAAACGGTGACACCGTGTACGAAAAGGCGAGCGGCTATGAAAAGTCCTCCACTAAAGATCCCATCACCACTGACACCCTGTTTTGTATAGGATCTGTGTCCAAGCAGATTGCCGCCGCCGCGATCCTGACCCTGAAGCAGGACGATAAGCTCAGCGTGGATGACCACCTGTCTAAATACTACCCCAAATATGCCTACGGCGACGACATAACGATTCGCCATTTGTTGGACATGCGCTCGGGTATAAAGGAATTCTACGACGTGGAATACATCGACGACGCGTTCACCGAGCTGCCCACCGGTAAGTTGCGAGGTGTGCTGACCAACGACAACACCGTGGAAGAAAACCGCCAAAAGCTTGAGGACTGGATCTTAGAGCAGCCGTTGGAGTTTTCACCGGATACCGATTTTGATTATTGCAACTCCAACTACTTCCTGTTGGCGCGCATCGTGGAAAAGGTTTCCGGTATGAGCTATATCGACTATGTGCATAAAAATATATTTGAGCCTCTCGGCATGAAGCACTCCGGCTTTATCGACGAGGTCGAATTCAAGAATGTGCCGCATCTTGCCGCGCCGACGGTACACCCGCAAACTGTTTACGTCGGTATCACCATGGGACTGGGGGATATGATATCCAACGCCCGTGACATGGATCTTTGGTTGACGTCGTTGCGCACGCATGCGATACTCAGTGAGGACAGCGTAGACATGATGGGCACTGACTACACACCCGGCGACGATGTAGACTACGGCTTCGGTGTACGTGTGATCGGCAACGGAATGTTTCATTCCGGCTCCATTACCACCTATCAGGCTATGGTGTACACCGACCCCGATAAGGAACTCAATATTTTTGCCGTAACCAATGACGAGCCCAACGCCTGTTTGAGTGTATCAGACATCATCTGGAAGCTGTTGGATCAAATAAAAGTCCAAGAAACCAAGCCGTGACCGTTGGGTCGCGGCTTTTTGTTGTGAAAAAAGACTTTTACCGCAAAAAGATTCTGAATTGTAATCAGTTTTAAGAAAACATACTCTATGCATTTTATACATTTTATGATATAATATTAATTGCAATTTTTTTCAGAAACGGAGGCTGATATTTTTGCTTTTCAACATCTCATACACAACGCTTAATTTCCTGTTTTTTGTATTGGTAACGATGTTGGTCTATTTTTTATTTCCTGCAAAGAAATATAAATGGACTGTCCTGCTTGCTGTAAGCGTATTCTTTTATGCGGTCGCAGGGTATAAATTTGCATTCTTTATCCTATTTACATCGCTGACCACCTATATTGTTGCGCTATGGTTGGAGCGCGTTTCCGGAAAATCAAAAAAACTCCTAAAAGAAAAAAAGAAGGAGTGGGACCGGGATCAAAAAAAGAAATACAAAAGCAGAATCAAAACCCAAAAGCGCCTGATAATGACTCTGGCGCTGGTGCTCAACTTTGGCATCCTTGCCTTTTTGAAGTACTATAACTTTTTTGCCGGCAGCTTAAACGACATCCTCGGAGGCTTCGGCGTTGGCTTTTCCGCGCCGACACTCAAGCTGTTTTTGCCGCTGGGTATTTCGTTCTATACTTTCCAGTCGATGGGCTATATCGTGGATGTATACCGCGAAAAAACCGCAGCGCAAAAGAATCCTTTCAAGCTGCTGCTGTTCGTGTCGTTCTTCCCGCAGATCATCCAAGGTCCTATCAGCATCTACGACCAGCTTGCCAATCAGCTTTATGAGCCGCATGCCTTTGACTTTACCCGCATGAAGCACGGCATGGAGCTGATCCTTTGGGGCTTCTTCAAAAAGCTGATTATCGCCGACCGCGCCGCCATCATTATCACGGCAGTGGAAAATGACTACGCTAACTACGGCGGAAGTGCGCTGACATTTACCATTTTGCTGTACGCGATACAGCTGTACGCCGACTTCTCGGGCGGTATCGACATTTCGCGCGGCGTAGCGCAAATCTTCGGCATCGACCTTATGGAAAACTTCAAACGGCCGTACTTCTCCAAGTCTATCAACGAATACTGGCGCAGATGGCATATTTCGCTGGGCGGCTGGATGAAGAACTATGTGTTCTATCCCGTTGCTATGTCGAATGTGTTTATCACTGCCGGTAAGAAAATGAAGGGCAGCCGCTTCGGTAAAACCGCAGCCGGAGCGCATGTTTCAAAGGTGCTGCCTACCGCTGTCGCATCGCTGATCGTCTTTCTCATCGTCGGTGTATGGCACGGCGACAACTGGAAATATGTGGCGTTCGGTTTGTGGAACGGCGTGATCATCATGCTGAGTATCCTCATGCAGCCGTTGTTTGACGGCGCGGTGGACAAGCTGCACATCAACCGCAAGAACCCGTTCTTTGTGGGCTTCCAGATCTTCCGCACCCTGCTGGTAGTACTCGTCGGCTATGTGTTTGACGTGGCACCGAGCTTTAGCGAGGGTATGCGCACTATTGCGCTGTTCTTTACGGGACAAAACGTTGCGCTCGGTGTAGAGCAAATCGGCAAGATTGGACTTCTGCCGCAGGACTACTGCGTGCTGATCGTCGCCTCGCTTGTTGTACTGGTCGCAAGTATTATCCAGGAGCGTCATCCCGATACCGATATCCGCACCATGCTCGACCAAAAGCCGTATCTCGTCCGTTTGGTGGTGCTGTACGTCGCCGTAATGTCAATCGTCATCTTCGGCATCTACGGTTCGGGCTACAATGCTGCGGACTTCGTATACATGCAATTTTAACAGGAGGTTGAAGATAGATGAAATTCCAAGACAAAATAACCCGCACAGTCAAGGTCGCTATCTTTTTGCTCAGCGTCATGGCTTCCTGTTTGGTATTGCAGCACTATTTTTTGCGTAACGTGGATCACAACAGCTTGCGTGTTGAAGGCTTTTATCAGGAGCCTCGTGACTCGCTGGATGCGGTGTTTATCGGCGCCAGCGATATTTACAGCAGCTTTATGCCCGGCAGAGCATATGAACAATACGGCTTCACCAGCTACCTGCTGGCTTCTGAGGCTATCACCTCCGAGGGTATCAAAACCGCTGTCAAGGAGGTAGTCCGTACCCAGCATCCCGGCATAGTGGTGATCGAAGCAAACGCTTTTTTATACGGCGATAATGACAACGATTCCAACCAGGCGCATATCCATAAATTCTTCGACAACCTGCCGCTCAGCGTAAATAAGCTCGACTTTATTACGCATAATGTGCCGGTGGACGAACGGTGGGAGTATGTGTTCCCTCTGATCAAATATCACAGCTTGTGGACGGAATATCCCGACCGCATAAACATGATGGCGAGCAACCTGTCGCTGGATGTGCGCGGCTACAATTATCTCAAGGGCTACCGCACCACGGCGCAGATCATAAAAACCGACAGTCCGTGCCTAAACAGCAAGCTCAGTGAGGAAAACGGCGAGTTGGAGCTTGATCCAAATCTTGAAGCACAGCTCAATGATCTGCTCGACTACTGTGACCAACATCACTTAAAGGTAGTGTTTGTACGTGCGCCGCACTATGTTACTAAGGAAACCTACAACCGTGTCAAGCGCTCTAACCGCATGGCAAGGCTCTGCAACGAGCGCGGCTACCACTACTACACCTTAGAAAACGATGCAGAACACATCGGCATCGACCCAAAGCACGATTTCTATGACAGAGATCATATGAACGTGTACGGCGCGCTTAAGTTTACAGATTATCTCGCGGAAAAGCTTATGTATCTCGAGGGATTGGAAGCCGACGTCCTCAAGGAGGACTTGACCGACAACTGGAAAGACGCAGTCACCGCCACAAACCAGCTGTACCGCTATTGCGACGATTTGATGTCCAAGAGCAAGGAAGTGCGCGGTGCGCAGGAGGACGTTGTCACACTGGTGACCTTGGGCGAATACTCGGGCGCGACAATCAAAACAAAGTGACGGAAGGAGATACGGTATGATATTCCCTAATGCATATACGGGCGTGAAAAAACTGTTCGCGTCCCAGATACTTCATATTCTTTCCACGGTGTTTTTCTTCGTCTCGGCGGTATGGTTAGCGGCGTCACCGGAGCCGGAAGGCGATGCTTTAGACTACGTCGCGTGGATCACTATCGGCACATCGTTAGCAGGCGTTGTGATGGGCGTCATTGCGTTTCTTTTGCAGCTTGTCGGCTTGAATCAGGCACGCAGGGACGAACGACTGTTTAAAAAAGCCATGTACTTCGTCATAGTTTGCGCTGCCTGTACTATAGCGCTGCTGTTCGGCAGCGGTATGTTCAGCAGGATCGCGAGCGGCGTTGACGAGATATCCACATTGCTGATTTATGTGTATATCTTCATTTCCGTGTTTAACCTTGCCGAGCAGCTGGGCAATACATCCGTGCAAAAGCGCGGCAAGCTTGCGCTGCTGTTTGTCACAATGCTCTTTGGCGCTGCGTTCCTGATCAACATTTTCGTAGCGTTTATTCCCGAACAGGTGGATATAGTGGAAAACCTCTCGGTGATCAGCACTATCTGTGAGTTTATCGGCTATATCGTGGCGCTGCTGTATATTGGCACGGCAAGAAGAATGCTTGCCAAGGCGCAGAGAGGCGTACTGTCGTAATCGGTAAAAGTTCAGTTAAAATTTTAATAGGGCGGGCTGTGTGTCCGCCCTATGTGTTTGTCAGGATATTTTTTTCAATTAGGTTCTTTCGTGTTGCATAATTGTTGTACTGCGTTTGCAATACTGTAGATAAAGAAACACAAACTACAGCACCATAAAAGAGGTGACACTTGGTAATGAAAGGTTTTCATCTCTCATTCAAATCAATACAAATATTCTAAACCTGACGGCGGAGATATCGGAGCTGGTCGGTTCTATAGCGACGCTGACGGAAGCCGCACGCTCGCCGCAGTTGAGAAGAATCAACCGCATAAAAACCATTAAGGCAATACCGCACACCTGAATTATGCGGTATTGCCTTAAATATTATGCTGATAATCAGAAATCATTGAACATAAAATCAGCCCAATAATACTGACTCATATACTCATTGGCGTAAGCGTTGACCGCGCCGGCGTCAAGCTCGGCAAAGCGGTAATAATCGCAGTTCGAGCACGGCGGGATTGACTGACAGCGCGTTGTAGCTTTTGTGAACAGCCTTTTGCGCGCCGACCTTTTTAAGACTTTTCATCATAGCAGAGATCAGCGTTTGCACATAGCTCTGCTGTTTATTATCATACGGTTCGTCCTCAAACAGCGCCGCCGCGATCTCTCTGGTGCTGCAAGAGCTGCCGTGGCGGTGTACCAGATACGCAAAGATCTCCTTCGATCTGCTGCGTTCAAAATGAACAGGCGTGCAAAAAAGAAAAAACACGTCAAAGTTGCCGAAGCACTGTACCTTTAACAGCGCGTCGTTCTTCGGGATTATCG
>CADASG010000062.1 GCA_902790475.1 uncultured Ruminococcus sp.
GACAATTCCATTTTAACGGATTTGGTTTAAATATGCTCTACTTTTTTTGAATTATTTTTGTAGGCTCTATTTGTTACCCCAACATTTATTATAGAGCCTTTTCTTTATGCAAAACAAAAAAGGAGAAGGCGGATTCAAATACGACCGTAAAGAAAACGTGCCGGGGGCACGTTTTTAGGGAGAGCGCAGAGGGAAGTTTTCTCACAGAAAGTGAACCCGGCAAGCGTAGCGAAACGTGATCGCCAAGTAAAACAAAGCCTTCTCCCACAAAAAAATCCTGTCGGTTAAGTCGGCAGGATTTTTTATGCTAAATTTTTGAGTATTCACTTTGTTACGTATGTGCTTCTGTTGATTAAAGCTAAGAAAAGTTTATTTGTATATATCTCCACGATTGCCGATCTCAATAACCTGTACCAGCAAAACATCATTGTTGACGGTATAAATCACCCTGTAGTCTCCTACTCTTAACCGATAGAAGCCGGTGTGTCCCTTCATTGCCTTGATATCGCCAACAAAGGGCAGTCATATTGCCTTAAAAAGTCGCAATTGCTGAGGTTTCGGCTGCTTGGAAATGAACTTTACCGCTCGCTTATCAATTTCAATCCTGTACTGCATTTATGTCAACTCCGCACATTTTGGCAGCCTCCTCAAGGGATACAAAATCTCCTTTGTCGTTGCTGTTTTCGTAGTTTTCAAGCAACTGATCGCAAAACGTGTCGTCAGCAATTTCATCGGCATTGATACCCTGCAAATAAGCTACCACATAACCGAGCTTGTATTCCGAAAGATTGTCGATCAACTGCATTGCCAATTCTCTGTTGCTCATAACAACACCTCCTGTTTCATGTTAAGCAAGCACTGTTTGTTTCAGGCGTGAATGAATCAATTGCTCCTTAATTATAGTATATCACAAAAACAAATGCTGTCAATATAATCAAATGTCTTTTGTTTGTAATCAGCAGGTCGAGGGTTCAAGTCCGTCCACCTTCTCCCACCAAAGGAACGGTTATTGATGACCGTTCCTTTTTTTTGCTTGATTTCAGTTGAAAATAGACCTCAAAGGCTGTCTGCGTATTATTAGGCATCAGTGTCAAAGGTTGCCGTAAAATAATGCGTCCTGTCACGGCGAGCCGCCGCGGTCAGGACGCATGTTTTATGCTTGAATTTGCACTTACTCTGCGATCATTTTTTGGATATAGGAGACGTCGTCGATGTTGACTTTGTCGTCCATATACACATCGGAAACCCAAAGCTGTGTGGGATCCAGCTCAACCATGTCGGCGAGATACTTTTGCAGCAGGGTCGCGTCGTTGATGGTCAGTTCACCGTCAAGGTCGACGTCTCCCGGGTAGTATTCGTCGGGGTCTTCCCGCTTGCCTGCGCGGAGGTAGATTTCGTAGTTATCATCGCATTTGACAAAATCGCCTTCGAGCACCAATCTAAGCTCATATTCACCCTGCGGCAACGGCGTGTCAAATTTTGAAAAAGAAACGTTTTTGGTTTTGTTTCTTTTAAGATTGAATGCAACGGGCTTTGTCAGCATGATTTTTTCATCTGTTCTGACGTTTTGAGCTTGGAGATAATAAGTGCCCGATACGGCTCCATGCGCTTCACTTGATGTGTTTTTCAGGATGTAGTTAAGACTTTCGCCGTTGGCAAAGGAGATGGCGTTCGCTTCAACGGGCGTGAGATCCTCATCCCATATGATGCTTTCATCATCCGTTCGTTCAATGGTGATTTCGGGCAGGTCGGGATCGAGCTTCACTGTTTCCAGGAAAACCGGCGGATTGCCTTTTATTTGCAGCTTCACCAGCAGCGAAAACGGATATTGGTTCCACACACGACAGCCGACGGGAAGCACGTCGTCTTCGTTTTCATACACCGGTTCGCCGTATGTTGGATACGTATAGCTTTCGTCTTCTTCGTCGGTGGTGTCTCTGATCTCGTACAACTCACAGCTGACAACGTCGGCGAGCTGCTGTTCGGTCAGTCCGCTGAACTGCAGGTCATACAGTACCATGTCGTCATCCGCCCGCGGATTCGATAAGGTCACGCTCAGCTTGTCGGCATTCGGCAGAGCCTTGCTCACCGTGAAGGTTTCGGAATAGGTGTTGTTATAGTAATACGCCTCACGCACGGATTTTTCGGGGTTGGCGGTCATGGAAACGGTATAGGTTCCCGCAGGCAGCCTGCCGATGTTGACGGTTTCGGTTCTGGCTTCTGCGTATGCGTTCCAACCGCTTTCATATTCATATTCATCTTTTTGGGTATCAACGGTTTTTTCGGCAACCATATTGCCGTCGCTGTCGGTGACCGTCAGCGTGCATTTGCAGGAGCTGTCGTAGTATTTATCGGAGAGGTTCATCCATGTGCCCGCCAGATAGATGTCGCGGTTGTCGGGGACAGGGTAAATTGAATCATCACAGTCATATTCATCTTCCTTTTGTCCCACGAAAAAGCCATCAGGCACAAAGTCTACCGTGTTGCGCTTGTTTTTGGTGGCTTTAAGCGATGTTTCCTTTGGAACGGATGTGTCGCTGACAGACGGCAGAACAGAGAAATCTCCCAAAAACGCATCATCATAATCCTGACACGTCCAGGTTTCAAACTTGAGCGGCAGACCGTACGAGTCATCTATGAGTTCAAACGGCTCCAGCGTCATGGAGTGCATCTTGTCGGGTGCAGTGCGGCGGTCTTTTTTGTCGGACATATCGGAGTCGGAGTCGGAATACAGCAGGCGCGTGTAGTGCGCTTTGTCGTTTTCGTCAAAATCATTGTCAACCACGTAGCCCCAGCAGGAAATGGCGTGTCCGCCAAAGAGTCCGTAGGAAACCGACATCATCACGCCGCTGCCGTCGCGCAGGGCTTTTTGCAGCTGCTGCATGGCATTGATCGCGTTGCCTTCTTCCATAAAGTCATAGGTCGGGCAAATTTGGTCATAGGCGTAGTCTTTGAAATAGCCGCCCGTGCCCTCTTTGGGAAGAGCAGGCACGCCGAAGGGGTCTTCCTCGCTCACGCCGCTTACGCCGTTAAAAAACCACGCCATGGCGTACAAAAAGATACTGCCATCGTCGTTGAAGTTGTTGACAAAGGCTTCAAACATATCGTCCTCGTCCTTAAAGCCTGCAGCCTGCGCCCAGCCTGTGTAGGTGAGGATGTTTGCCGAGGTCGCCGCCCAGCATTGATAGAGATCCTTGTCCTCAATGCCTGTTTTCTCGGCGTCGATAAAGTCAAGGGATTCCAGCTCAAAGGTCTCGCCTTTGGCGCAGGCGCTGATCAGGCCGTCCTGTACCGCCTGTACATTGGACGGCGAAAGCCCCGTGATAAAGGCGCTTTGGTTGCCTGCCAAATCGTCTATGTCCACCGCGTAGTATCCGTTGAGCTTGGCGGAGGAAGCAGCCACCGTGTCGGCGGACTGAATGTCGTTGAGAGTGACCTCCAGCACGGACTTGCCCTGATAGCACAGCTCGTATGAAGCAACTCCGGCGATCGCCGCGCTGTTTTCCGACCGGCACACGTCGAGAATGCCGTCGTAGGTCGTTTGTCTGCCGCTTGTGTCGGTGACGACCGTCACCGCACCGGGAGTAGGCTGAAAGCTCAGCGGCTCGCCGAGGGTCGCCGCGTCCGCGCCTGTGACGGCAACGGAAAGCAGCATGACTGCCGACAGAGCGGCAGCGGTTATTCTTTTGCGTAATTTCATACGTGATCACTCCTTGCAAAAAACAATGATGGCATTATATCCTATCTTGTATCAAGCATAATATATAATTTGGAAAAAGTCAATAGATTTAAAAAAAATCAAGCATAGTTTATATAAAATATTCTGCATGAGGTTGACTCCATATCCTCTCCTGCACATCATTCTTCACCACATAAAAACCGAGCAGACACCGCATTGTCTGCCCGGCTGAATATTCGGAAATTGTCAAAGGTTCCCTATAAATATATATTGTTAAATGTTGACAAAGACAGGATAGTGTAATAGAATTTAATTGGAAATGTATTAAATCCATTTCAGGTTACAGGAGTTTTTAGTAAATGAAAATAGCTGTTATAGATGATAATCAAATATTTGTTGAAAAGGCAATGACGCTGATCAAGCGTCATTGCGGGGAAATGGATATTCCTTGCAGTGTAAGCGGCTTTCAAGACGGGTATTCTTTTTTGGAGATTGCGGGTGAGTTTGACTTGGTTTTCTTGGATATTGATATGCCTGCTATTAACGGTTTAGAGGTCGCAAAAACGATCGCAGGGGAAAAATCGGCGCGCAACTCCCCTCTGATCGTTTTCGTTACAAACAAGGATAACCTTGTGTTTGAGGCGCTAAAGCAGTATCCGCTGTCGTTTATCAGAAAACCGACTTTTGAAAGCGACATCCGTTCGTGCCTGAATAAAGCATACGAGCAGATAGGAGAAAAATGCTCGTTATATATGATAAAGTCAGGAAGAGATACGGTCAATCTGAGAGTATCAGATATTGCGTATATTGTTAAAGAAAATAATTATGTTGTTTTTCATACGTCAGATGGGCAATTTAAAGAGCGAAGCACAATAATCCAAAAACAGTCTGATTTGGAAAGCCTTGGTTTTTTACGTCCCAACATTGGATATCTGGTCAATTTTCAGTATATCCAAAAGCTAAGCAAACAGTCGATTTTGCTGTCGAATCAAATTGAAATAGCGATCAGCAGAAAGTACCGAAAGGATTTTATAGAAAAATATCATAGAATGGTGGTAAATAAAGTATGATTGGATTGGCAGTTGAAATAGCGGTAAATTTTATTCAGCAGGTTGTTTTCATAGGATTTCTGTATTTGTTTTTTGACAAACCGGAAAACAAGCTGAAAAATATTTTAGGGTTTTCCATATCGGTTTTGGGGTTGTTTGCTATGGCAACCTACTTCACCTTCAATGAAATGACCTTCAATCATCTGGATTCTATAATCACACTTGTTGTGATGGTTCTGTATGCCGTGATATTCCTGAAAGGTGCGCTACACCTCAGAATCATCATTCCCGTGGCGGCATTTGCGCTTAATTTATTAGTTGCGTATTTGAACGCTTTATTGCTGACGTCATTCGGCAACCACTCCTTTATGGATGCGGTAACTTTTTCAACGTCGTTTAGATACCTCTATTTGTTTATCGGAAATGCCGTATATATCGGTCTGCTCGTTATCATGCTTTTGAGCGGCAGAAAGAAAATCAAGCTGAACAATATCTATGACATCATTTCGGTTATTGTAATACCGTTATTGATATACGCTTCTCTGATTTCCGCCTTGGTTTTATATAAAACGATCGATTTCAATGAATCAGTATTGTGGTATCTGATTATCATTGTCTTATCGCTGGCAGCAATCGCAGTGTTGTTCTGGATACTTTTGTTTAGAATCAGCAAGACAAATGAGATACGCACGGAATTGTTATTAGGAAAGCAGCGCGAGGAATTATACAAGGATTCTGTTTTATCGGCTAATGAGAAAATCGAAACGATCTCTTCCATGAAGCATGATACATACAATCAATTCATGACATTGGACGCGCTTTTGAAAAGCAAGGAGTATGAAAAGGCACAGGAGCTTTGTGCCGAAGCAAGCAGTAAAATCGGACAGACTCAGACCCCGTTTCACACGGAAAACCCGGTATTGAACGCTATTTTAAATGTTGAAACAGAGAAAGCCGCCGGGTATGGTTCAGTGCTCACCGCCGAGGTTTACGACACGCTGACCTTTATTGAAGACTCGGATGTGGTGTCGATCATAGGAAATTTGATTGACAATGCTATAGAATACCTTTCCCGCAATGAGGATTTAAGCAAGACGATCACATTGAAAATCGATACGCACAATAATTTCTGCTATGTGACCTGCATAAACCCGATTGCCGACTCAGTAATGGAAAGCAATCCGCAGTTGCTTACAACCAAACAAGACAACCTTTTACACGGGAAAGGAATCAATATTCTGCGAAAAACGGCAGAGAAGTATGACGGTGAATTAGCTCTGCAAGAAGTGAACAACGAAATAAAAGTATCTGTGATCTTAGAAAAAAGTGTTTAATTTTACCAGAAACAGGTCTAATTTTACCAGTTTCGGTTTTTTTCAAAATATAATGGTATAATTGGTACAGCAGAAAAGGTTTCTGCACAATAAATCATTAAGACAGGAGGTTTTATTATGAAACGTATAATCAAAAAATCTGTGGCGCTGATGTTAGCCATGCTGATGTTGTCGGGTATTCAGCTTACATCCGTAAGCGCCGCACAGCTGTACCCGAATGACGAGTTTTATTGGAACGGCTTTAGTTACCGTATTTCAACGGAGGATAATACGGTCAGCCTGTATAAGTATCACGGCAAAAAATCCGAAGTCGTAGTTCCCGATTACATTGAGGGATACAAGGTCGTTGAGGTTGTTTGCAGTTGGAATCCGTATCTGGAAAAAATAACCCTGCCCGATACTCTTGAGAAAATAGACGAAAAGGCATTTTACGAATGTGAATCGCTTTCAACCGTTATTCTTCCCAAAAACTTAAAAGAAATCGGAGGCTCCGCCTTTTATAATTGTGATTCTCTTAATGCTATTGAGCTTCCCGACGGCCTGGAAAAAATCGAATACTGCGCTTTTAGCGATTGTTCTCATTTAACCTCTGTTTCGATTCCAGACTCGGTTGAACAGATCGGAAATAAAGCTTTTCACGGCTGTACACAACTGGTTGATGTAAAGCTTCCCAAAAACATCAAGACGATTTCCGAGGAAACGTTTTCCTACTGCAACAGTCTGAAAACTATTGATATCCCGAGCGGAGTGACGGAAATTGGCAAGGGAGCGTTCTGGAACAGCCCTGATCTGGAGAGCGTTACGATCCCCGATACAGTAACCTCGATCGGTGAAAAAGCCTTTTTATGCTGCAAAAACAAACTGAAAAGCGTTCATTTGCCCGACAGTATTGTTTCCATAGGCGACGAAGCTTTTTTGCTATGCGAGGCTTTGGAAGAGATCAATATTCCCGACGGTGTAAAATATTTGGGTCGAAACGCTTTTTCCCATTGTAAAAACCTTGTCAACATCGACCTGCCGTCTTCGGTCGACAAGATAAATGTAGGTACGTTCTACGATTGTGAAAGACTGAAAAAAGTCACGATCCCCGACAGTGTTACGGAAATAGGAGAAGGAGCGTTTAGGGATACACCCGCGATGAAATCCGTTACCGTTCCGGCTTCCGTTACCTCGATTGGAGAATATTGCTTCGGCTACCGCTATTTTAACGAGTATATTCACATGGACGAATTCATTGTGAAAAGCTACGGAAGCGGAGAAGCAAAGCGTTACGCGGAAGAAAATGAGTTTAGATACGTTGATCTGCTCACCGAGGAAGACCCCGAAGAACCGGAAGACCCGACAGGAAAAAGCGGTATTACCGGCGGCTGCCGCTGGAAGCTTGACGATGACGGCGTGTTGACGATCAGCGGCAACGGAAAAACTGCCACATATATTCCATATGATACTCTTCCCTGGGGAAAAGATATCAAAAAGGTTGTAGTGGAAGACGGTGTAAAGGGTATCGGTTCAAGGAATTTCAAAAATTGCGGCGAACTGACAGAGGTTGTTTTGCCCGACACCGTTACCGAAATCGGCGATGAAGTATTTCAGGAGTGTGTTAAGCTTGAAAAAATTGAATTTGGCGAAGGCTTGCAGACAATAGGCACATTGGCGTTTGATTTATGTAAGGCGCTTAAGGAACTGAATCTCCCCGAAAGTCTGCAATCATTTGACCAACATGCGTTTGAGTGTTGTTATGCGCTGCAAAAGGTTGTAATACCAAAGAACGTTAAGGTGATTTCCGGTTATGCTTTCCATTTCTGCACCAACATAAAAGAGGTAACGCTTCCCGACGGTCTTGAAAAAATTGATTTCGGTGCTTTTAGATCCTGCCGTGCGCTTGAAAAAATCAATCTCCCCGACAGCCTTACCGTAATTCGACCTTATAACTTTAACGATTGCAGATCATTGGTTTCGCTGGTGATCCCGGATAAAGTAACAAGAATCGAAGGTTTGTTTATGGACTGTACTGCTCTTACCGAGATCACACTGGGCAAAGGCATAACATTACTTCACCCGAGCACATTTAAGGACTGCGTTAGCTTGAAAACGGTAAGACTTCCCGAGGAGCTTACCGAGATCGGAGCAAAGGTGTTTGAAAACTGCACTGATTTGCAGATCGTTACCATTCCGCGCAGTGTAAATAAGATGGATGCCAACGCTTTTGTAGGATGTCCCAATCTTACTGTTTACGGTTATGCGGATACCGTTACACAGACAGTCTGCGAAAACGACGGAAATGTTTCCTTTGTTCCCCTGAACGCAAAGGGCACACCCGTTGAAACTGGCGACGCGAACGCCGACGGCAAGGTGAATATCTCCGACGCGACGGAAATGCAGAGACATATTGCAAAGCAATGCGATATCAACCACGCAATACTGGAACGTGCGGTAAACGACTACAACGGAAACCTGACGATCAACAACGTTACCCTGCTTCAAAAGAAAATCGCAGGCTATAACGATACCGCCGAATAATAGGTACGGAATTCAAACTGACAATAAGAATCAAAAATGAATAATATGTGATTATTTGGACTTGATGTAAGAATGATACGAAGAGCTCAATGCCTTAATAGGGCACGTTGGGTTCTGTGAGGGGCGTAGACGAATCCTCATAATTACAAAAGTGAAGTCGAGACGTCTACTCTTGACAAAGATAGGATAGTGTAATAGAATCTAATCAGAAATGTATTAAGGCAATACCGCATACCTGAATTATGCGGTATTGCCTTAAAAAAACAAAAAGACAATAATTAGGCGAGGAAGGAGAGAAACTATCCTTTTCAGGATGAATTTCTATAGTAGTTATGAAAAACGTTAGTTCACATAAATTAAAAAAAATAATAATAAAAGCTATACTTTCTTTATTTGCAGTTTATATTATATATTCAATTTCTGTTTCGATTGAATTGTACATTATAGTCAACGTAGCGTTTAGTGACAAAAAGTATGATGGTATTGTTACTTCTTATATATCTGAGGAAGAATACAATATTCTTAATCCTAAAGATTCAGAATTGGAGGAAAATAAGGATATTAGGCGAGATTGTTTTGTTACATTTCCATTAGTCTTACCTTTTTTCACAGATGCATATTTCACATATAATTATATTGTGCATGATAATAACGGAATTGACCCTGATACCGGTAATGATGTGATATATGGTTCTTATGAAGCAGATGCAAAACTCAAATTGAGTTTAAAAGCATTTCCGTCATATATAGAAGAAGTTATCTATTCACCATAATTAGCAAGCCGTGCGCCGTGAATTGTGCGGTGTTGCCTTAAATCCATTTCAGGTTTTCTCCGACTGCAATCGCAGTGTTGCCTTTAGAATCAGCAAGACAAATTGCACGGAAAAGCAGTAACTATTTTGCGAAAAACGGCGGAGAAGTACGACGGTGAATTAGCTCTTTGAGAACTTTTCAAACGCAAAGATCGGCTTGTTTGGATCTGTCCCAAATTCTGTGTAAACTCAAAATCGCGGTGTAAAATAGAGCAAAAATTATTATTCAGGGGCGAAAGCCCCTTGTTAACAGTATAAACGG
>CADASG010000063.1 GCA_902790475.1 uncultured Ruminococcus sp.
GTGACGGCTTATTTGTCGTGTCCGAAAACGGTGATTTTTCTTCCTGCAATCTGCCTGCAAAAATTTTTCGTCAAGTTCTCTTTTGGGGCTTGACTTTTTATTTGTAGGCTTTAACAAAGGAGGCTTTGGTGCGGCGACAAAGGTCGTGTTCCTGTTCGTATGTTGATAGGAGCAGAACGTTGTGCTCAACTGCGCAGTTTAGAAAAAACAATGAGCATTTCTCGCGTAACGGCGACGTTACTTATCATGCCGCCCCACAGTCCGCGAGCTGACAGCGGCGGCACGCCGACCTCGGTCGCACACACAGGTGCGACCCTACGTAGAAAAGGAAAACGGAGACTGTGTAGACGTCGTTTCCATTGCCCTCACAGCTTCCCGTTGATGAATTCTATCTCGCGCAAACACCGGCGTTACCAATACACCCGACATCAAGTACGCGACCCAAAAAACGCGAGCTGACCGCGGCGGCACGCCGCTTGCCCTCACAGCTTCCCGTTGATGAATTCTATCTCGCGCAAACGCCGACGTTACCAATGCACCCGACATTAAGTACGCGAGCCAAAAAAACGGACGGGGGTGCCGTCCGTTTGGTTATAGGTATATTTGTTTCACACACGGTCTGTCAAAGCGACGTGAGGGTTTCTTTTGCGGCTTCCGCGATGATTTGGAGTCCTTCTTTAAGCAAGTCGTCCTCAATGACAAGCGGAGGCATGATCTTGAGCACCGCGCCTTCTCTTCCGGCGCACTCGCAGATCAGTCTGCGCTCAAAGCACTTCTCGATGATCTTGTCAGCCAGAGAAGCGTCGATCTTGCCGAAGTCTATGCCCCAGATCAGACCCATTCCGCGAAGCTCAAGGCGGCTGTCGAGCGTGAGCACCTCTTTGGTGAGGAAGTCTTTGACTATCTCGCCCTTGCGCTGTGTTTCGGATTCGACGTTGTTCTCGAGCAGCCAGTCAAAGGAAGCCTTGCCGGCTACGAACGAAAGCTGATTGCCGCGGAAGGTGCCGTTGTGCTCGCCGGGCTTCCACTCGTCAAGCTCCTCTTTGAGCAGCACGATGGACAGGGGCATTCCCAGACCGCCGACGGACTTGGACAGGATGACCATGTCGGGCACTATGCCTGCGCGCTCAAATGAGAAGAAGGTGCCTGTGCGGCAGCAGCCGACCTGGATATCGTCAACTATCATAAGTATATCGTTTCTGTCGCAGAACTCGCGCACTCCGCGCAGGAATTCGTCGCTGAACGGACGGATTCCTCCCTCCGCCTGCAGCGTCTCCATGATAACAGCGGCAGGCTTATCTACGCCCGAATGGTCGTCGTCGATCATGGTCTGCATGTACGAGAGCACATCAAGTCCCTCAAACATATAGGGCGCAGGGATGTGGGTAACGTCGGGGAGTGACGCACCGGCTCCGTTGCGGGCGTACATCTCCGAGGTGAGAGCCAGCGCACCCATGGTCATGCCGTGGAAGCAGCCCATAAAGGAGAAGATGTTTCGTCTGCCCTTGTTTTTGCGCGCAAGCTTGATCGCAGCCTCTACGCCGTTTGTACCTGTGGGGCCGCAGAACTGGATCTTGTAGCGCATTCCGCGCGGCTCGATGATCTTCTTTTCCAGAGTTTCGATGAACTCGCGCTTGGGAACGGTATACATATCCAGCGCGTGGATGATGCCGTCGGTCATCAGGTAATCGACCATCTTTTGCTTGATGTAGGGATTGTTGTGACCGTAGTTTACCGCGCCTGCGCCGCAAAAAAAGTCAATATAATCACAGCCGTCCTCGTCGGTGATCACCGCGCCCTTGGCGCTGACGAACACCTTTGGAAAATGTCTGCAATAAGAACGGACAACTGACTCGTATTCCTCAAATGTTTTTGTGTTCATATTCATATACCCTCTCTGTCTGACTATTCATGATTACTGTTTATACAAGTTACCGCCAAATAAACTAAATGTATTTTACGCAAAACGGCGGCTTTTGTCAAGCGGATTTTACAAAAACGCGCAGATACTGCGCCAAAACGCCTTTAAGCAAATGCTCGAGCTGTTCGGGATCGTCGGGAAGCAGCACCAAAAGCTGACCTCCCGAGCGGATAAGGCAGGCGTCGCTGCCTCCCTCGTTTTTGATCCTTTTTATCTCGTCCGGCTGACGGCGCGAGACGGCGTTGGACAAAACGGTTCTGACACAACGCCTGTCCGTGAAGTCCAGACCGCCGATCACGAACACTATGTCGCAGTCGTCAAACGCCTCGATAAGCTGAGCTCCGAGGCTTTGGCTTTCGGTGGCGTAGCGTGCGCCTGACACGCTTACGTCCAGACCTGCCGCGCACCTGCGCAGTGCCTTTTCACAGTAGGAGGTCTTTGCGGCGGTATAAAACACGATTCTGCTGTTCACTGTCGTCCCTCCTTAGCTGTGTACATATTCGGGCTTTAGCTGCGGCTCGAACTTAGGCGCGATCACCATGTCGCAGGTCACCTTGCTGCTGTCAAGCTGCCAGCCCTTGAAGATATAGTCATAATACTGATCGCTCGGCTTTACGGGATCCTGCGGCTTGACAGCCGCCTTGCCGTATTCCACCTTCTGCACACTGATAGTGGAGCCGTCGTAGTTTATAAATTTGACATTGCAGTACACCACAGGCTTGGTGGTCGCCTTTGTAGCCGCGCTCGTTGAAGCACGCGCGGAGTTTGCGCCCCTTGTGGTGCCGGCGGCTGTCGAGGACGAGCCTGCGGTAGTCGCCGCCTTGGTAGTGGGCGGAGCGGTGGTTCCGTGACCGTCGGTCTCCTGAACCTTTTGGTTCCTGAACCGGAACTTTCCGTCGTACCACTTGATCTCCTTTGCGAGATAGGCGGTGCTGAAATCGGTCAGCTTGGGACGGGTCCCGCCGCGTGCGTTGTAGTAGACCTGAGGCCAGACGGCGTTGCCGTTGAGCGTGGCTTTCTTTACGTCTACCTTGGCGCTCTCGCCTATTCGCACCTTTCGCGCCACTATTACGGTGCGGAAGTTGGTGAATTCATAGGAGCAGGTCGACAGCGTGAGCAGCTCGTCGTCCTCGTTGACGGTGACCGGGCAGTTGATAAGCGAGCGCATTCGGACGTTGTAGACGTAGTTCATAAAGTCCTTTTCGTTCTGGAAGTCGCCTATCATATAGTTGAAGAACTCGCCGTGACTTGACAGCGTGTTCGTCTTGAACACCGAGATTATCTTGTACTGACCGTCGGACTGAGGCGTGTCGAATTCTATCGTGGGAACCTTTTTGTAGAACTCCATATTGCCCGTCGTGCCGCCGTAGTTCATCAGGCTGCCGAACATCGAGCCGTCGTTCATATGGTGGGCGTGCAGCACAACGTTTTTGCAGTCGGTGCCGTTTTTGCAGCGGTAGTCCAAAAATACGCTGCCGTAGGAATCGTACTCGTTTTTATAGTTGTGATTGAGATAGTACTGGCTGTTGCGGTCGTCCTCCTTGTGCCACAGCACGGGATAGTCGATCTGCGTTTTGTTCACCTTTATCCAGCCGACGATCTCCTTGTTTATCTTTTTGAGCGCGTCCCAGTCGATGCCCTTGCTCTTTTCGGTGGGCTTGCCGTCTTCGTCGTAGCCGTGAGCTATGCGCTGGATCTCGCCGTTGATCTGGGCGTTGCGCAGACTGAGGTAGATCATGTTGTAGAACAGCAGTCCCAGCGCCGCCAAAAAGACCAAGAACGCGGCGATAACCACGCACTTTCTGGCAACTTCCTTTTTGCTGTCGCTCCTAAGAGGAATGAATCGGTTTGCAAAGCCTGTTTTCTCGGGAACGTACTTTTTCTCGCTGAAGCCGTCGGGATAATCGTTGGCGGAGTTTTCAAATATCTCGGTGGTACGCGCTGCGGCAAGCGCCGCGATCTCGTTGATATCGTGACCGGTCAGCGATTCCTTAGGCACGGTCGCCACACGGACGCCCCTGTACATAAAGCAGTAGCCCGGGTAGCCGTTGCCGAAGTCTCCCATGGAAAAGACCTTCGCTTTTTTTCGGGTGAGCAAAAAGCTCTCCTCCAGCTCGTCTATCTCCTCCTTGGGCGCCTTGCGAAGCTTCGCGTCCTTTATCGCCTTGTTGCGGTTTTTCCAGTAGTCCTTGGGAGGCGGCTCGTTTTCTCCGCGCTCCGCCGCAGCCACGGTCTCAACAAAGTATTTTTTGAACGAGCGGCTGTCGCGTGTCCTGAGCGCGTTGGTGATGATCACCACGTCGGGCTTGCTGTCGGACTTGGCGATTTTGTTGAGCGTCCCGTTGATCGCACTGGAATTCAGAAGAGTCTTTTTGATATCGTTTAAGGTAAAGCCGTATCGACTGAGCGTTTCGCTGAGCTCCTTACGCCTATGCGAAATCGTGTCGGTTTCCTTCTTTTTGTTGACGGATATGATCTCTATGTACATCAGAACCGGCCTTTCGGAGAAATAGTTAGAATATTACGGGATGTAGGTCGTTTTTAAATTATTGAGAGCTTCCTCGATCAGCTCCTCAAAGCCGGCGCGCTCCTGCGCCTCCCTGACGTACTTTAACACGGGCTTCGTGCGCGGATGCCGCGGAGTGAACACCGTGCAGCAGTCCTCGTAGGGCTCGATCGAGGTCTCGTATGTATCTATTTTATAGGAGATGTCGATGATCTCCTGCTTATCCATGCCTATCAGCGGACGGAACACCACCATTGAGGCGGCTTCGTCGGTGCAGCCCAGTGCGCCGATGGTCTGGCTCGCCACCTGACCCAAGCTTTCGCCGGTGATCAGCGCGGCGCAGTCGTTCTGACGTGCTATCCGCTCGGATATCTGCATCATCAGACGTCGCATTATGATAGTGAACAGCTCCTCGGGGCAGTCGTCGCGGAGCTTTTCCTGAAGCTTGGTGAATGGTACGGTGTACATCTTCATCGGTCCTGCGTAACGGCTGACCTTTTGAAGCAGGCGCACAACCTTTTCCTCCGCGCGCGCGGAGGTGTACGGAGGACTTGCAAAGTGGATCGCGGTGAGCTTTACGCCGCGCTTTGCCATCATATACGCCGCCACGGGCGAGTCGATGCCGCCGCTTATCAGGATCGCAGCCTTTCCTCCGGTGCCGACGGGGATGCCGCCTGCGCCGCGAAGAGGATCGCTGTGGATATACGCGCCGAAATCGCGGATCTCCACATAAACGGTCACGTCGGGATCATGAACGTCTACCTTTAGGTGAGGAAAGGCGTTTAAAATCGCGCCGCCCGTTTCGCGGCAGATCTCGGGAGATTTATAGGGGAATTTCTTGTCGCTGCGCTTAGCCTCGACCTTGAAGGTCTTGGCGGCTTTGAGCTGCTTTTCAAGATAAACCGGAGCGGACTCGAGCACGGATCCAAGCGTCTTTTCGTCGCACACCGCGGCGCGTGAAAAGCTCACGATACCGAACACGCGCGACACGCGCTCGCAAGCCTCGTCAAGATCAGCGTCCTCAGTCAGCGGATTTATCATGATGGTTGACTGAGCAGAGGTTATTTCAAATTTTCCGACGTCCCTGAGCGCGATCTTGATATTGCGCTTCAAAACGTCCTCAAACTGACGGCGGTTGAGTCCCTTTAAAACGATCTCGCCGTTTTTGAGCAGTAAGATTTCTTTCATATTCTTCCTTCCGATTATATATGTATATGTGATCAGGCTTTTTCCGTGCAGGGGCTTGCGTTGCGTCAAACCAACTTTTGAGAGGAAGCCGTCGTTAAAGACCCTCTTCCGTCACGTCACCTCAAAGGTTTGCGGTTATTTGACGTGTCTTTAATTTTGAAAATACCATTTGATTCTAAGCTATCTTTCAAGGTGCCGTGCCACCTTCTCCCGGGAGAAGGCTTTGGTGCGATTACAGACGTTGTTTTCCTGTCCGATTGTTGACAGGAGCAGAACGTTTAGTACAACACCCTCGGGCGGACGCGCAATGCGCGCCCCTACGCCGACAATGGATATTTTTCGGACAATAGCAAAGACTCTAACCTCTATTTATCCAGCCGGGAACCAAACGTCGGAATCAAGCCAACCCGTCTCCCCGACCGAAACTTTCAACTTTCAATTTTCAACTTTCAACTAAAAACACTTATTTATCCAACCGGGAACCGAACGTCGGAACCAATCCGACCTGTCTCCCCGACCGAAACTCTCAACTCTCCACTAAAAAATCATCTGTGCCTGAGCACCTTCAGTCCGAGCTCTATTCCGTCGCACAGGGCGTCTATATCTTCTTTTGTATTGAATTTGGAGAAGCTGACTCTCAGGGCGCTGTCGGCGCGTTCTCTGCTCAGTCCCATTGCGCTGAGCACATGGCTCGGTTTGCCCTTGGCGCAGGCGCTGCCGGAGGACACATAGACCCCTCTCTCCTCCAAAAAATGGAGCATCGTTTCGCTTCTGACCCTGCCTGCCGAAAAATTCAGCACGTAGGGAAGCGCGTCGGCAGGAGAGTTGAACGCTATGCCCTCGATCTGCGAGAGCCTTTTCTTTGCGTGATCATTGAGAGCCTTTACCGTTTGATAATTGTTTTCTGTGTCGAATTCCTCACACGCCGCGCCGAATGCCGCTATCAGCGGAAGCGCTTCCGTGCCGGGACGCAGCTTTTTTTCTTGCTCGCCGCCGTACTGACGGGGTATCAGCCGCACGCCCTTTCTGACAAAGACAGCTCCGCAGCCCTTGGGCGCGTGGACCTTGTGGGCGCTCACGCTTACGCAGTCGGCGTTCAGCGCGCGAACCCTGAGCGGAAGCTTTCCGAACGCCTGTACCGCGTCGGTGTGGCAGATCACGCTGCTGTTTTTCTCTTTCACCCTGTCAAAGATCTCCGCCACGGGCATTATCGCGCCGCTCTCGTTGTTTACGGTCATCACGCTCACCAGAGTGGTCTGAGCGTTCACCGCCTGAGCTACGTCGTCGGGGTGTATTATCCCGTCGGAACGCGGAGCGACGGAGGTCACCGAAAAGCCCTCGTTTTTCAGCCGTTCGGCGGCTTCGAGCACGCTGCTGTGCTCAAGCGCGGAGATCACTATATTCTTTCCGCTGCGGACGCGTGCATACGCCGCGCCGAACAGCGCTAAATTATTTGCCTCGGTACCGCCGCTGACGAAGGTTATCTCCTCCTCCGACGCACCCAAACGGGACGCTACGGAAGCTCGGGCAAACCGAAGCTCATGCTCAGCCTGCCTGCCCATTTCGTGCAGCGACGAGGGATTGCCGTAAACCCGGGTCATTACCTCCACCGCTTTTTCGGCGGCTGCGCGCGACGTTACGGTAGTAGCGCTGTTATCAAGATAATGCTCCACGTCAGTTCCTCCCAAACTATAGTCATACAGTTTATATTATACTACAATCGCCCAAAAAAATAAAGTGAAAATTTCAACATAATTCAGATTTTTCCGCAAAGAATAAAGGCAACAGCGCACAAAGTAATGTGAAGCTTTGATGAAAGCAAAAGGAGCGATCAGAATGGTTACACCAAAGGAATACGACGCGCTCGTCAAGGAGAGCGTGCCGAAAAGCAGCGTCACCGTGAACTGCGCCAAGGCGTTTGTGTTCGGAGGCGCGTTCTGCGTATTGGGACAGGGCGTCTTTGCGCTGCTGTCGATGTGGCTGCCGGAGGACGAGGCGCGGACGCTGACCTCGGTGAGCATGATAGCGCTGGGCGCACTGCTGACGGCGCTTGGCGTGTATGACAAAATCGCGCGGCACGCAGGAGCAGGCACGCTGGTTCCGATAACCGGCTTCGCCAACGCAATGGCAAGCTCCGCGATAGAGTTCAAAAGCGAGGGACTTATCACCGGCACCGGCGCGAAGCTGTTCGCCATCGCGGGTCCCGTGATAGTCTACGGGATAGCAGGCTCCGTGCTCTACGGCGCGATCCTGTGGGCTCTCCACCTTATGGGGATCACGCTTTTTTAGCAATAATACTATTCTCTAATAAAATCCTTTAACATCTGTCGTGTAAAATTTCGCATAACTGCGTTGTCGTCCTCGGAATCCGTCAGGATTCCTGCACCGATTTTTCCGTAACGTCCGCTTTTTACTAATTGATTCCAACGTTAGGTTATATCGAATAACGCAGAACGTAAAGGTGACCGCCTGCCGTGCAAATCCCCCGGCGCGCCTATAAGGCGCGCCACCCCCTTTAACAAAGGGGGCTTTCCGTTCGCAGCCTGACTTTAAAATTCGCACAAAAAGGGAGTTGACTCATAAGTTAAAATGAGCCAACCCCTTTTGTCTTTTTGATATAATAACCTCAGACGCCGTTCAAAGGTGTCCTTGTCGGTCAATTAGTGAAAAACTGCACCCAGTACAGCGCACCGTTGATCTCGTAACAGCCTATTCCGATTTTGGTGAATCCGGAGTTGAGGATATTATCCCTATGACCCTGAGAATCCATCCATCCTTTAACAACGTCTGCGGGAGTCGGGTAATTAAAGGCGATGTTCTCACCGGCGTAGCTGTGAGCCACACCTAATTCATCTGCGGCAGTAAAGCAGTTTTTGCCGTTCGGTCTGGTGTGAGAAAAATACTGAGCGGTCTCCTTGGCGCGCAGATGAGCCACATTTGTAATGCCGGTGTTCGTTGAGAGAGGTGAAAGAGAACGTTTGGCGCGCTCCTGGTTGACAAGCTTCAGTACCTCCTCTTCGTAAACCGAGCAGAAATCAGTGTTGACAGAGGAAGTTTTTGACCAGCTTCCGTAAGCCCTGATCGTATCGCCGACCATTACGCAGGGTCTTACCTGGAAATAGTAAGTGACCGATTTTTTCGGATTTTCGACGACGTACTGTCTTGTCGAACCCGAACAGAGCTTGTAAGTATATGTTGTTTGCGAACCGTATCTGTAAGCTACCTGGTAGTGGTTGCTTCCGGAAGCGGTGTTCCATGAAACGCCGACGCTGTTGGGCTTTGACCACGCCTTTATCGTGGCTGTGCCGAGATAAACATAACCCACGTTCGTCCAAGCGAGGTGGTTGTTGTTCTTGTCAAAAGCCTCGACCTGACACATATAATTCTCTGTTGTTTTAAGGCTGCTTGTGGAGATATGCTTGTCCTGTCCGTAGGGAGCCCAGTATCTGCCTGTAAGCGCCTTGCTGTTGATAAGGAACTGTACCGACTTAGTGTTGTTGGGATACACGGTCACATCGCTGAGGGCGAGATCCGTATAACGGCGCCATCTGCAGTTGGCACCGAAGTAAAGGCGGTACTTGGCAGCATTGTCTACCTTGTTCCAAACCACGTTAAAGCAGTTCTGTCCCCTGACCAGATTGAGCTGCGGAGAAGCCGCTGCAGCCGTTACGGTCGTCGCCGCAAGCGAGCCCATAAGAATGGTGCAAACCATGAGCAGCGATAAGATTGATTTTTTGATTGTTTTCATTGCCTGATTCCTCCATAAAAAAATTAAGGCAACACCGCACAATTCAAGGCGCACGGCTTGCTTGAATATTATTCCGTCAGCTTGCCCAAAAAATCTCGGCAAGGCGACAGCCTTACCTCAATGAATTATGCGGTATTGCCTTAAGTCGCCTAAAAAGCTTCCTAAAAGTTTATAACACAGAACGCAGAAAATGTCAATGAAAATAAATGAATAAAACAATCAAATCAACAACTCGACAATAACACCTAATCGGCTGTAAACGCAAAGCCCTCTCACGGGAGAAGGCTTTTCATTTCCGGAGAAATCGGATATCACGCTATAGTCCTCTACGAGCAGTAGTCCTCGAGTGTTTTGCGCAGGCTTTGCTCGCCTTCTACCTCAACGCCGTGCCGCAGACGCTCGGCGTCGCTTTTGGGCAGCTGTGAGGAAAAGGTTTCGGTCGTCATAAACGGCTCGCTTTCCCCAAAGCGGTAGACCGTCAGCCTGCCGCGTTCGGACTTGACGACGTACTTAACGGGAGCCTCGGGCGCAGGCTCACCGCTTTGAGGCGCTGCGGCAAAAGCGCTGACGCAGACGCAAATCAATAGAATCACACCCGTAACACCTATGCAAACCGATTTTTTTATCATGCTATCACCCTCGCTTTGTTCTTATCATTCCTCATAAATATGCCGATATTCACCCATTTTCATAAAATTAGCGGACTCAAAACGCATTTTTTCTATTAAAAAATTGTTGTAACATATTTATTTTTTCCTTTTAAAGTGCTATAATAACTATTACTAATGTAATAAAATCCGATAACTGCACCTGTGAGGGCAGCGTTATCTTTGGTATTTAAAGAGCCTGTTCGGGCTCCAAGGAGTAATTATGCGAAATAAACGTGAAACCGACATCAGCAACTACACCGAAAAGCTTACCGAAGCAGGTGTGGTGGCTCCCTCGAAGCGAGAAAGCGGCGGAAAGAAGTTTTTTAAGGTAGTGGGAAAGCTGCTGCTCACGGTTTTTTCCGTACTGTTTATTACGGGAGTCATTACCGCGGTATCGCTTTCCATATACATTTTCGCGCTTGCCTCTGAGCCGACGGGCATTGACCTCAAGGCTAAATCGCTGAACCAGACCAGCCGTATCTTTGTAAAGGACAGCGACACGGGCGAGTTTGTGGAGCGGCAAAAGCTCTACAGCACCGAAAACCGCATCTGGGTAAACAACGACAACATCCCTCAGGCGATGAAGGAAGCTATCATCTCCATCGAGGACAAGCGCTTCTACGACCACAACGGCGTGGACTGGACGCGTACCCTGTCGGCTGTGGGAACGCTTGCGACCGGCGGCGACTCCTACGGCGGCTCCACCATCACCCAGCAGCTTATCAAAAACATCACCGATGACAACGAGGTGTCCATCACCCGTAAGCTCCGCGAGATATGCAAGGCGCTGAAGCTGGAGCAGGAATACACCAAGGATCAGATCCTTGAAGCGTACTTAAACGTTGTCAACTTCGGCAACAACTGTCAGGGAGTTGAGGCTGCGGCGCAGCTCTACTTCGGCAAGAGCATACGCAACTGCTCGCTGGCTGAATGCACCGCGATAGCAGGTATCACCCAAAACCCCTCGCGCTGGAATCCGCTGCTTTATCCCGATCAAAACAAGATCAGGCGCGAGATCATATTAAAGGAAATGTATAACCAGGGCAAAATAAACGCCGAGGAATACAACGCCGCAAAGCAGGAATCCGCAAAAATGAAGTTTGTCGGCTTTAAGAACATCAGCGAAGAGGACGAGGACGACGATCTTGATTATGTGCAGAACTGGTATTACGACCAGATGTTCTACGATTTGCGCAGAGATCTGGCGGCTTACTACAACATCAGCGACGGCGCAGCGAGTGAAAAGATCTACACAGAGGGTCTGAAAATCTACTGCGCCATCGACGAGAAAATGCAGAGCTATATCGAATCCGCAGCTATGACGCTCGACAAGTCAGGCGACCCGGAGCTGCAAATAGGCTCGGTGCTCATGGGCTTTGACGGCAGAGTTATCGCCACTGTGGGCAGCTCTCAGCGCAAAACCACCGACCTTGCATGGGACAGAGCCACTCACTCTTCTCTGCAGCCCGGTTCTTCGATCAAGCCCGTGTTCGTTTATCCAATGGGCTTGGATTCCAAAAAGCTCTACTACTCTTCGACAGTGCTCGACGAACCGATCGAAAAATATGAGTATAACAAATCGACCGATACCTACTCTTCGGGTCCCAGCAACGCCTACGGCTCCTACTTCGGCGAAATGCTGCTGCCCGACGCTATAGAGTACTCCTCCAACGCAACGGCTGTTCAGGTGCTGCAAATGATCGGCGGCCCTTCCGCTGCCTATGAGCAGGCGGTTTCCAAAATGGGCTTCACCCATCTTGCCGAAAGCGACCAGTACCAAATCGGTTCTCTGTCCATCGGCGGTATGAACGGCGGTGTCACCGTTCGCGAAATGGCTTCGGCGTTCACCTATATGGGCAACGGCGGTCTTTACTACAAGCCCTACACCTATTATTACGTTACCGACTCCGAGGACAACACCATCATCGACAACCGTGACGCTATCCCCAAGCAGGCTTATTCCGAGGAAACCGCTACAATTATGAACCGCCTGCTTCATTACAACGTCGAAAACAGCCAGCACACCAACGCGGTCTACGCGCAGATCTCAGGCTGGGATATCATCGGCAAAACAGGTACTACCAACGACGATAAGGACTCATGGTTCTGCGGAATGTCACCCTACGCGGTAATGGCTACGTGGACGGGCTTTGACAATCCGCGCACCCTAAACGACACCACGCGTTCGGCAAAGTTCTTCGCAAAGGTCATGGGAGAATATTTGCAGGGCAAGGAGAAAAAGGAGTACACCCTTTCGAGCAACGTTAAGGCGGCTACCTATAATCCGCTCACAGGTCTGATCATTTCCACCGAAGACGTTTCGGGTAAATATATCGGATATTATACGGAGGACAATATGCCGAATTTCGGCGATCCGTATTACGGCGACTACACCTACGGCGGCGACCAGAGCTACGCCGACACCCCGAATTATGATGTGCAGTCCTCGGCTGAGGGCGGCGATCAAAGCTCCGGCGGCGGAGGCGGAAGCGAGGAATCGCACGGCGGCGAGGAATCGCAGGTGAGCGAAGCTCCGCAGGAGAGCGAGGCCTCCCAAGGCGGTGGCGGCGGTGGCGGCGGAGAGGATTCGCATGCAAGCGAAGCTCCCCAGCAGTCCGAGCAGCAGGTCTCCGAAAACGCCCCGATAACGCCCGAGCCGGGACAATGATCTTAATATATTAACCGCAAAAACCGCAAGTCATGCAAAAAATAAGGAAAGAAATAAAGGATGGTTTAGATATGGTATCAGTAGCAATCATGGGACACGGAGTCGTCGGCTCCGGCGTCGCGGAAATTCTTTTGACCCACAAACAGAAGCTCTTTGCCAGCTTAGGCGAAGAGATACACATCAAAAAGGTGCTCGACCTGCGCGAGTTCCCTGACAGTCCCATTGCGGACAGATTTACAAAGGACTTTGAAGAGATCATCAACGACCGCGAGATCAGAGTGGTCGCAGAGGTCATGGGCGGGCTGAACCCTGCTTACGACTTCGTAAAGCGCTGTCTTAAAGCAGGCAAAAGCGTTGTGACCTCAAACAAGGAGCTGGTTGCGGCTCACGGCGCGGAGCTGCTCGAAATAGCAGGGGAAGAAAACGTAAACTTCCTGTTTGAAGCTTCCGTAGGCGGCGGTATCCCGATCATTCGCCCGATGAACCAGTGCCTGGTCGCAAACAACGTCAATGAGATCGCGGGTATTTTAAACGGAACAACCAACTTTATTCTGACTAAAATGATAGAGGACGGTATGCAGTTTGAGGACGCTCTCAAGCTTGCGCAGGATCTCGGCTTTGCCGAGCGCAACCCTGCCGCCGATATCGAAGGCCACGACGCGTGCCGCAAGATCTGTATCCTTGCTTCTCTCGCGTACGGCAAGCATGTATATCCCGACGCGGTACATACCGAGGGTATCACGGGCATCACCTTAGAGGATGTAAAATACGCCGAGAAATTCGGCTATGTCATCAAGCTTATCGGCAAGGTCAAAAAGCTTGAGGGCGGCAAGATAGATATAATCACCGCTCCCATGCTGGTTCCCACCACCAGCCAGCTTGCCAACATCGACAACGAATTCAACGGTATCATGGTCAGAGGCGACTGCACCGACGACGTTGTATTCTACGGCAAGGGCGCAGGCAAGCTGCCCACCGCCTCGGCGGTCGTTGCCGATATCGTAGACTGCTGTTACCACCTCAAGGCGAGAAGACACGTCTTCTGGGCTGACGGCAACGGCGAGAATATCATCGACTACAAGGATTCCGAATGCGCTATGTATCTGCGCGTAAGCGGCAGCGACGCCGTAAGCAAGGCGAAAGCCGTGTTCGGCGAGGTGACCTCGATCACCGGCAAGGGCGGCGCGAGAGCTGCCGTCATCACCCAAAGCCTGCGCTACGGCGATTTCCTCGAAAAAGCCGAAGAGCTCAAGGCTCAGGGCGCAGAGATCCTCTCCGCGATCCGCGTAGGAGATTTATAAGAAAATCCCAAGCCCCGCGCTTGTTTCACAGGGAGCCTATAATAATTCAAGCTCGTGCTTTTGCGCGACAGCGGATTGTTAGCAAGTTCCCTATAGATTAGTAATCAAACAAAAAGGGAGTATAAGAGTTATGAGTTTGATAGTTCAGAAATTCGGCGGCAGCTCCGTTGCCAACGCCGAGCGTGTGATGAACGTCGCAAAGATCGTCACCGACACATATGCCAAGGGCAACGACGTGGTGGTGGTGGTTTCCGCTCAGGGCGACACCACCGACGACCTCATCGCAAAGCAGATGGAGATCAACCCCAACGCTTCGCGCCGCGAAAAGGATATGCTGCTTGCGGCAGGCGAACAGATTTCGATCGCGCTGCTGGCGATGGCTATCGAGAAGTTAGGCTACCACGCTACCTCGCTGCTGGGCTGGCAGGCAGGCTTTGAAACGTCCTCGTCGCACACGATCGCGCGCATCAAGCGTGTGAACGCTTCGCGTATCCAAGACGAGCTTGACCAGAAAAACATCGTTGTTGTGGCAGGCTTTCAGGGTCTTTCACGTTACGGCGATATAACCACGCTGGGACGCGGCGGCTCCGACACCAGCGCCGTGGCGATCGCAGCGGCAATGCACGCGGATCTGTGCCAGATCTTCACTGATGTTGAAGGCGTATACACAGCCGATCCGCGCAAGGTTCCCAACGCGAAAAAGCTCAAAGAGATTTCCTATGACGAAATGCTTGAGCTGGCTACACTGGGCGCTCAGGTGCTCAACAACCGTTCGGTAGAGATGGCGAAAAAATACGGAATCGAGCTCGAGGTGCTTTCCTCAATGGCAAGAGCTTCCGGTACAATTGTAAAGGAGAAACCAAAAATGGAAAAAATGTTAATCAGCGGCGTTGCCAAGGATGCAGATATAGCGAGAATTTCAGTTATCGGCGTTCCCAATTATCCGGGTCTGGCGTTCAAGATGTTCTCCAAGCTTTCCAAGAAGAAGATCAATGTTGATATCATCTTGCAGTCCATCGGTCACGACGGAACGAAGGACATCAGCTTTACCGTTGCCAAGGACAGAGGCAAGGAAGCCGTTGAGGTGCTCGAGGACTACATGGTAGGTACCCTCGGAGCCAAGGAGGTTCTCTATGACGACAACGTTGCCAAGATCTCCATCGTAGGCGCAGGCATGGAAAGTCACGCAGGCGTAGCTACCAAGATGTTTGAGGCGCTGTATGACGCACAGATCAACATTCACATGATCAGCACCAGCGAGATCAAGATCTCCGTTTTGATCAACGCCGAGGAAGCCGACAAAGCTGTCAAGGCTATCCACGACAAATTCTTTGATTAATAATTTTCGGCACTTATAATTTTCGGCACTTATAAATAAAGGCGCTGTGAAGGGAAGCACCAAGCTTCCGCTTTACAGCGCCGTTTATTTTACGGTCATTATTTTCGGTCATGTGTTGAAGCCAAAGAATTCCGCTATCGTTTTTACCGCTGTGTCCATTGCGGACGGGTCAACGAAACGGTGGTTAGCGTTTTCGACGGGGACAAAGCGTATCCCGTTTTCAGCCGCGAAGCCTTTGACAAAATCAAACGAAACGACTTCATCCTTTTTTCCGTGGATAATGACGATATCCCCGGCGAAAGGCTTGTAGTCGCGGACGCTGATATCCGCGCCCTCCAGTTCTTCAACAAAGCTCCGCGTGATCTTGATTTTTCTTTCAAAGCCAACGGTGACGGGCTTGTTTTTCTCCAGTGCCTGCCGATCGGCAGGAGAGGCGAGCCCCATCATCGTGTCGAGCATGTTCACGGCAGGACAGCGCAGCGCCAGTTTGCGGTACGGGTTGCCGTGCTCCGAGATATATTTGAGGAACTGATAGCCGCCGAAGCTGTTGGCGTAAACATACAGCTCGTCGGTATTGAAGCGGCTTTTGGCGTACTCCGTGACGAGAGTGATGTATGCGTCGCAGTCAACGAGCGAGAGCTTCTTTTTCACATCGTCGCCGTGACACGGCGCGTTGTAGATCATAACGGCTGCGTCCTTGTTCTTTTTCAGAACGTAGTCGGCGAACCGCTCGACCGCCTTGTTTTCCATATTCCCGGTAAATCCGTGCAGACAAATAACCACCCGCTTCACAGCGTGAAGGTCATTAAAATAGATTTTGCAGTGAATACTGCTCCCGTTTTTGTTGATGTGAAAATACTTGTTCTTCATTCCATTCTCCCCTTTTCCGCGCGGGATCAAACCACCCGTGATCATTTCCCCATGCTTCTGTTATACGTTTTTTCTGAGAAGTGATTTGAAGAAATCCTCGAAAGTGCCGTGGTTGTAGACGTTTATATTTTTATCTTTTCGGTTGATAAGGCAGTCTGTGATCAGATAGGTGGAAAAGCCCAGCCGCGAGGCGCACATATCCTCGTCAACGTCGTTTCCGATCATGATGCTCTCCTCGGGTACTATGCCGCAGACCGAGCAGATGTCCGCAAAGTAATTGAGGTTCGGCTTGCAGCACGTACTGTTATCGTAGGTGGTGATATACTCAAAATCGCTGACGTCAAGCCCTGCCCACTCAATGCGCCGATAGGTGGCGGTTTTCGGGAAAATCGGGTTGGTGGCGGCGATAAGCCGTCCGCCGAGCTGCTTGATATACTCCACGCTTTTACGCGCGTAGGGATTTACGCTCGTCGCTTCCTTCGCAGCGATGAACTCGTTTCGGTAATAATCGTCGAAGTCGTCCGTGAAAACGCGCATATCCCTGTCGCACACTTCGTTCATCGCCTGCCAGAACACATCTATATTCAAACAATTGCCGTCATTTTTCGCCATTGCTCCGGCGCCTGTCCAGATACCCTTTGCAAAGCGCTTGGGGTCTATGCCGGTCTCGGGCGAGAACCGTCTGCAAATCGACTCGATATACTTGTCCACGAACCTGCCCATGTCCATAGGCAGCAGAGTTCCGTCTAAATCAAAAAGAAAATTTTTATACATTTATAACACCTCCGTTCCCATTACAACAGACAGGCCGGGATACGACAGAGTCTTAATCGCTCTCATTTTCGTCCTTGTGCCTGTACGCCTGCTTAAAGGGCAGCACCGTGCCGTCCTTTTCCTGCACGCTCACGTTGTCAAGCGTGGCGTTGAACTGTTGGCGTATCTCGCCGAGATAAATTTTATAGAGCTGCTTTTGCTCCTTGGTTTCCTCGTCGGTCAGTCCGACGGTCTTTTTCTTTTTTGCAAGCTCGTTGATACGGCTAAGCATTTTTTTATCCATAAATATACCTTCTATTTTTTAGTTCGCGTACTTAACGTCGGGCGTATAGGTAACGTCGGCGTTTGCGCGGGAAGAATTCATCAACAGGAAACTGTGAGGGCAATGGAAACGACGTTTACACAGTCTCTGTTTTCCTTAACTGAGTAGGGGCGCACCTGCGTGTGCGCCCGAGAGTGCTGAACTAAATGTTTTGTTCCTATCAACATGTGGACAGGAAACACAACCTTTGTTTCCGCACCAAAGCCTCCTTTGTCAAAGGAGGTGGTGCGCCTTATAGGCGCGACGGAGGATTTACACGGCAGGTGGTTATCTTTACGTTCAGCGTTATTCGATATACCCTAACGTTGGAATCCGGTAGGAAAAAGCGGACGTTCGGAAAAAATGCGGCACAACGGGCTTGCAATGCAAGCCCCTACAGGTTGAAACGCTAACGTATTGTTGTGTCGCATGGTTATTGCATTTCCAAAACATGCCATTTCAAGCATTTAACACGTTTTCTCCATATGTCATTTCGAGCGGTCGGCGTAAGCCGAATTCGCGTCAGCGAATAGCCGAGAAATCTCCCTGACAGGGAACAATGCTGCGTCGCCGAAGGAGATTTCTCCACGCGTTTTTTGGTTCGCGTACTTGACATCGGGCGTAACGGTAACGTCGGCGTTTGCGCGAGATAGAGTAGAAATTTCGGAAGCTGTGAGTCTTTTAGTTCGCGTACTTTACGTCGGGTATTTCGGTAACATCGGCGTTTGCGCGGGAAGAATTCATCAACAGGAAACTGTGAGGGCAATGGAAACGACGTTTTTTCTTAATCATCGTTTTCCTTAACTGAGTAGGGGCGCGCATTGCGCGTCCGCGGTTGTTGCTTTAAACGTTTCATTTCCTGCCAACATACGGACAGGAAAACAACGTCTGTCGCCGAACCAAAGCCTTCTCCTGGGAGAAGGTGGCACG
>CADASG010000064.1 GCA_902790475.1 uncultured Ruminococcus sp.
CAAGGGCAAAGCCGAGCGTCCGTATATCATTTTTGTGACGAACCGCGACAGCTTGGTGTTTGAGGCGTTGAAGGAGCAGCCGTATTCCTTTATCCGTAAATCGCACGCGGAGGACCTATCCGCCTGCCTGTCCCGCATATATGACAAAATCGCGGGGGAGGATTCAATGTTTATCAAATCCGGCACGGGCGTTTTCAGGGTGGAGCTGAAGGATATCGTCTACATGGTAAAGGAAAAGAACTATGTCATCATCTATACCGAAACCGATGAATACCGCGAGCGGACAACGATTGACGAAGAGGCGCAGCAGCTTTTGGCAAAGGGCTTTCTGCGTCCGCATATCGGCTATCTGGTCAACATGAAATACATCGACACGCTTTTTCCGCAGACTATTCAGCTTATCAGCGGCGTTCAAATTCCCGTCAGCAAGAAATACCGCAGGGAAGTAAAACAGAGATTTTATGATTGGATGGTGAGGAGGCAATGAACGTGGCGTTAGCGGTTGAGATTTGTGTGGATTTCTTTCAGAGCTTTGTGGATATTGCGTTTTTGTATTTGTTTTTTGAAAAGTCCGGCAACAAGCTGAAAAACGCGCTGGGCTTTTGGAGCACCGTAGCCTTGTCGACGGCTATTGAAATTTTCAACACCTTCAACGATATGGCGGAAGGGCATGCGGATTTTCATTTGGGACTCTTGTTGGCGGCGTATTTGATAAGGATGCTGTATGTCTTGTTTTTCCTAAAGGGCAAGCTGTACCTCAAGCTGCTGATGGTGCTGGCGACGGCTGCGCTTTATATGTTAGTGGATACCGCGTTAGCGACGCTCGCGTTCAGTAACCCCGACCTTGCGGATTTCATTCAGTTTTCTTCCTTTAACAGATACAATCTAATGATTGTGGAAAACGTTGTCTACACGGGAGTGCTTGCCGTCATTTTGCTGACCGGCAAACAGAAAATCCGGCTGCGCAAGGTGTTCGATAAAATCACGGCGATCGTCATAACGGCACTGGTGTGTCTGTCGCTCTTTGCCGCGGAGCTGTTGTTTGTGTCACTCAGCTTTAATGGCAGCGATTCCGTGATACTTTACACCGTGATAATCATCCTTTCACTGGTGGTGCTGTCCGTTTTGTTTTGGGTGCTGCTTTTCAAGATCAGCAAGGCAAACGAAGTGCACACCGAGCTGCTGCTGGGCAAGCAGCGCGAGGAGCTGTACAAAACATCCGTTGCCGCCGCTAATGCGCAAATTGAAGCAATCGCCGAAATGAAGCACGACATGAAAAACAGCGTGATGTCCGTCGGCAGCCTGATCGCCGGGGGAGAGTATGAAAAGGCGCGGGCGCTGTGCGATTCCGTTAATGAGAAACTGACGGCGGCGTTCACACCCGCCCACACCGCCAACCCCGTGCTCAATGCTATTCTCAATGTAGAAACCGAAAAGGCGGCGGCACGTGCGATTGATTTTTCCGTTGACATACAAGACGACTTGTCGTTTGTTTCCGATTCGGACCTCATATCTATCATCGGCAACCTTTGCGACAACGCGATCGAGTATTTGTCGGCGATCCCCGAAAGCCAACGGCGGATGCGGCTGGAAATAAAGGTGCATCGCGGCTATTACTGCATAACCTGCAAAAATACGATTCTGGAATCTGTGCTGGAAACCAATCCCGATTTGAACAGCACCAAAGACAACGCGGCCTTCCACGGCAAGGGAATCAAGCTGCTAAAGCAAACAGCGGAGAAATATCAGGGCGAATTCGTATGCAGCGAAGAAAACGATCAGTTCATCATTTCCGCGATTATTCGAAATTCGAATTAAAAATGCCGTTTTATCCCAAAAATAAGTTTAGTTTTACCAACCCAACCAAATCCTCGCGATAATTTGCTAAAATTATCATGAGGATTGTTGTTTTTTCAGGAAACACAGACAAATGAAAATGGAGGTAAGAACATGAAACAACGGATAAAACATTTTTCAAAATCCACCATGTCGGTCATTCTCGCCGTCTTTTTCAAAATCCACCATGTCGGTCATTCTCGCCGTCTGCATGCTCGTGTCATGCCTGACGGTAGGATTGATCGCCACCGACGCGGCGCAGGTGACAAGTGAAAACCGCGTCGGCGCAAGCGTGGGGGATGACGAGAGCGTGGGTTGGATGGCGGCAGACTGCTATATGCATTATTCTGCTGATGGCGGTACCAATTGGGTTAATGCGGCAATGGATTCCGAAGAGAAAATCACGCTTACGTTGTATAGCGAGACTACCATAAGATATTTTTTGGTTGCGGAGAGCACATGGTATCGTTATAACGGATATTATACCGATAAGCCGAGCGGTACTTCAACATCAAGTGACAGTTTTTATGCCAGAATAAGCGGAAAATGGAACGACTATACAACATCAGACAGCGATTATATTGAAACTACTCTGCCGTCAGGTGTATATACTATTACTTATGAAACCCGCCATAATTACAGCGATACAAGTAACGTTACTTTAAAATATCACTTCTATAGATCAGGCGACGCTGAGACGCAGTATGCCGTAACTATTTCTGCCGGAGCAGGAGGTTTTGTTTCTCCAAATTCTAAGCAGGTGGGAGCAACAACTCAGACCCTTCCGGCCGCTGTACCTGACTATGGCTATAAATTCAGCGGATGGACGACGGAAGATACATCCACTATAACACTGGGAAATGCTTCCAGTGCAAATGCAGCTACAATTTCCGCGTCGGGTGCAGGTACCGTTACGGCAAACTTTGCGCCTGACGATGGGAAATCGCTCTATATTGCAGGTCGCTTTCACGTGAAAGCGACAGATGGCGCAAATACGTATATCAATACATGGGATGGCAGCACTAGTGACAACTGGGATGACGATTCCGAGGTAATACAACTTTTGCCTACAGGAAATGATTTTGAGTACAGCGTCAATACTCACTGCAGCTTTACGGAATTATCGCAAAAAATCGGCGATGGCTCGGCTCCATACAATCCTTATTTCTTTATTTATGATAAGGATATCACTAAAAGGTTTTTTGCGCCATCGTCAAGCACGCACCTAAACGCTAGCACGACCTATGTTGATTTGGTTGAAGAAGAAACTACGGGAGCCGCAAATAATAATATGCGGTTTAATTATACGAGCGACGACGGACCGGTGATTATTTTCTATAACACAATCACAAAGCGGCTTCGTTATGAATTGGAGGGCGAAAACTACTTCGTCACCTCCGCCGGCGCGAACGACAGCACTGCGGGTTTTACGTCAAACATTTGGGCGGCAAAGGATTCTGCGGGAAAAATGACCGACAACGGTAACGGCACCTACAGCATTACCTTCTCCGAAAAGGAAATGGGCTGGTATCGCTTCAAAATCAACGGCTATGACGGAGCAGCCTCGCTGGGAACATGGGGCGGTGCCAATGTCACCTATGCGTCAGATGAAGGCACAGCCGCGTGTATCACTGATAAATCGACCGAAAACAGCGGTAACGCAAAGTTTTATCTGACAAAGACCTCTGACGTTACTGTCACTATTAACACAAGTACGCATGAGATAACTGTAAGCGCGGCGGCAACGCCGGGCACTGTTACCTATCAGTACTACATCGTCGGCATGGCGTCTGACGGCACGTCGGGTATGTTTGACAATGTTTGGGCGGACGACTGGAAGGTGTTCAGCGCTGAGGATAAGATGACGACATCCGACGGCGGTACCACCTACACGCTGGAGAAAAACGATTTCGGCGGAAGCTACGGCACCTATACCTATGAAGCCGTACGCGTCGGCTCTGACGGCTCAAAGGAGTACTATCCCGGCAATTCCGTCACGCAGACCGTTGACATAACCCAAAAGGCGAAAAAGGTCGTTTATACTCTGACCTTCAGCGGCGGTGATTTTTTAAGCTTGACGGCAGATGTTACCAATAAAAGCAACAGCAGCGACGAAACGTATGATACGATATTTGTTAAAGGCAATAAGGATGACAATTATCATCTGTTGTATAGCAGCAGCGGAAGTCAGGCGGCCGGATACTCACATACAAGTATTCAGGCTTACAAAATAACAAATTCAAGCAGCCAAAATGTCTATTATTTTAAAATACCTGTTTCTTCCTATGTCAGCACAAGCAGTCACGCGTTTTTAGTGACAAAAAACGGAACAAACTACTATAATTGCGCCTCAGGCAGCAGCAGCACTTTGAATATTTCAGCAACCAGAGTTGAAAGAGCGAAAACATATCTTACAGTTGAGACAAATAATTTTAATGGTGATGTCAATAGCAGCTATAAAGATAACAGATATCATTACGCAAAAGCAAAATTTAATGATAGCAGCTATACATCTCAATTTAATTACATTGTATTAGCTTACAATTCAAGTACAAAAACCTATACTTTTGACGTTTACGGCGACGCCTCCGGCGGCGGTACCGACCCCTCTTTTGTGAACTTTGTAGACCTTTACGCCAAAAACGGCAATCTGCGTGACAGTTCCTACAACCGCTTTACCAATCTTGCCAACACCGACGTTATGTCTGTCACTACGCCCGACGGTATTGTTTACACCAAGGACAGCCACGCAAACTGGGGCACCGCGACGAGCGGCGGCACTTGGGAAACCGACAAGAGCGGCTATGACAGCAATTACGACAAGATCACAAACATTCCCGTAGGCTCCAAGGTGGTGCTGAGAACTACGCTGTCCAATAACAATCAAAAGTTTGACGACAGATATTTCAGCGCTTCCCATTATCTGAAAGCCTATAGCTTTAACGGCTATACCTATCAGCTCCATACGCCCGCAGAGGCGGTAACCTCGGGCAACGCGCAGTACTATGAGGAAACATGGACGGCAGAGGCAATCAACGCCGCAAACATGAAGAGTGGCAAAACCGTTGAGATCACCCCGATTTACTATCTGAAGGACAACACCTACACCAAAACCTTCTTCATCGACGGTTACGAGGGTCTGCTTCAGGAGAAGTGGGGCACACTGCTCTGCGTTTATCCCTACTACAAGGGCAGCAGCAACAAAAGTAACGCCTTCGGCGGCTATCCCGGTCAGCCTATGCTCTACTGGGGCGGCAAGTTCCAGATGGAAATCCCGCTCACCGTAGACGGCACCGCAACCGGCAAGGAGATCAAGGGTCTGACCATGCACAACGCCTATTGGGATCTCCTTCACCGCAAGCTCGACGGAAAGTGTGACGACGGTCATTGCCAGACCTACGATTACGACGACTTCTACAAAATATACAAGGAGAAGAACGCCGACACCATTTTCTTCCGCTATAAGTATTATCCGAAAAAGGATTATTCTTACAACGGAGCAACAATCAGCGCGGGTCACGATAACTACGGCGACGGCTATAGTTATGATAACCACAGCTTTCAGAATGACAGCTTAAATACTGCGGCAAAGTGTGTTTCCGGCGGCAATGGCGTAGAAATAGTCACCGACTACTACGGCAGACAGATCGACGTATTCGGCACACGCCTTACAAGTGCTCAGCAGTCAGGCTACGACGGAGGCACAACACTGCAAACCAAGGAGCTTCTCCTCGTTTCTACCGGTTACAAAAATACCTATGTAGGTCACTACGCAACCGAGTGGGCGGTTTATGCCCCGGCGTCAGGCTATACGAAAAATAATGACGCGGCACATAAATTTATCGGATACATTTCGTCATCCATGCTTTATCTAAACAATATCGGCAGAGTAAGCCAGTATTCAGGCGGCACAAACACGGGCGACGGACAAATGAGCTCTTCAAAGTATAAGAATACCTATAACTACCTTAAAGAGCATTATGAGGGTGTTCCGGCGCTGATTTCCTATGAGAAGGAAATCCACAACTATTCGCTTGACCAGGCAGACCGCTCCGACGGCAAGTGGTATTACTCCACCTCAAGCGACAGGCTGACCGCGAATATTAAGATTCAGACCACAAGCGCAACGACGGACGTCACGCTGCTTGGCGACCACAACTGGACCGACAGCGCCTTTACCGCGGCGGGAGCCGGCAACGAAACGAATGTTGACGCTAACGGCAACTCGGCTTACTTCACCAATACTACGCCCGAATATCTCTACGGAAAAACAACCTCGGGCAGCATTCTTGCCGACCCGTCCGGCCAGTTTACATTCCAAGCCTATTCAGGCAACGGCTGGACATTTGTCGGCTGGGTGCGTTACAGCGACGGCAAGTACTACGAAATTGCCGATAAGGATGGTCTCGGCAGCTCCAACATCTCCGCGAACGACACCTATATCGCGCGCTTTATGCCTGCCGCCAAAGGGTCGCTGGTGATTTCTCACAACATCGTTAAGGACAGCACCCACAAGGGCGACGGTACCAAATACCTTAAGGTCGAGGTGATGAACGGAGACAGTGTTGTTAAGACATATGAAAAGACTGACGGATCCGATATCGACGTTTCCGCTTATATCGACTCAACAAAATACAGCTCATATAAACTTAGGATCACGCTGGTCACCGAACCCGACGAGGATTGCGCGGTCGCGGACCGTTCAGTCGCGCTGGGAGCTGATTCAAAGTATGACAGGTACAGGACAGATACTTCGAATAACAGTATTGCTCCGGCTTCCCCGCTGGATGCGGGCGTTACTTACAACAGCGTTATTTTGGTCAATATAAGTGATGTTTATGACAATACCAACGGTGTGACCGCGCTTAGATACACGACAAAGCTGACCAAAACAGAATTGAACTACGCTTATCGAATCGTTTATACCTACAATAGCCGATTCTGGGGAAATCAGACTTACACGGTTGAGGGCTTTGTCGACGAGATGGAATCTGCAAAGTATTTCTCGGGCGTTAAAAGCACTGCGACGCTTAACAAGAGTTTTATCGTATCAAGCACTCCTTACGAAAAGAACTTCCGTCAGAAAATTGATTGGAACTACGGCAGCATGACGAACAATGCCGCCGGCCCGCCGCAGGCGTCAGTTACGATTAACGGTACCGCAAAAGAAAATGTTTATTTTATGCAGGCTGCGGTCGGCTCGACAAATACGGTTGACGACACCGTAAGGGCTGAGTTCTTCCTGCCTTATAAGTACGACGAGGAAACAAAGTCCGAAACCGGACTCGACCTTTACAATGCGGAAGGAACTAAGCTTGAAGGTACTGAAATCGCCTTTGACGACCGGCACTACGAGTCAAGCACAGTTAAATCTCAGGCAGGACATCTGTTCAACTATGACAGCTCGATCCCGGATATTCCAACATCCGGACAGACGACTGATGATTTCCCGAAGCTTGTCAAAGCGGCTCCTTATGTTCTTAAAAAGGGAGTCTGGAACACTGAAGCTTCCAAATGGATATTCACAAACCTTTCAGGTGATGACTTTCACTATGCGGATACGTATACCACTAAGGAATATGACGGAAATATGTCATTTGAGATCGGCGGTACGTATTACTACGCAACGGAAACCGCTCCGGAGGATATTCCGCCAGGCGCGTCAACACAACAGCTTACCGCTTTAAATACAGAAAGCTGGTTTGACGACAACGGAACCTCCGCAACATATACTTTCGCCAAAAAAGACGGCGACAATGTTTATTACTTCTACTTTGAGGAAAATGAGTGCCTGGGTTACAAGGTTTCTTCCAAGGGCAATGTTATCGACGGCATTATTCAGAACAGTAATGCTGAAATGACGACAGAACCGAGCGATGCTTCCTATACCTTCTACAAGAAATTCTACTTTACCCGCTGGGACATCTTCACTGCCGACGGAAAAACCTTTGTTGCTTCAAGTTTTGCGAACAGCCGCGCGTTTAATTACAGCGGTTATGAGGATTACATCATCATTCCCGTCTACAACGATAAAGAGAGCAACAGCGGACGCTCAACGACGATCACCTTTATGGGAGATACCCGTAATCAGTGGAATATGGGCGGCTTGGGTCATTATAAATCAGGTGCTGTTGCCTCGCAGGGCGAAGAAAGCACAAACCTGAGTGATTGCGATACGCAGGGCGATAAGATACTCATTGACTTCGGTCTTGCGTTTAATAATGCCGGAACAAAGCTGACGCCCGACGACAGGGCAGGATTTATCATCGAAAGACTCGATAAGCTTGACACCACAGAAGGAATACCGGTAACCGGATTAAAGGATTCAAACGCGATCACCAGCCTTTCGTATTATGAAAAGAAATACGCAGCGGGAAGCGGCAATGCTTATGCGTATGACAGCGATTCTGTTTTGTCCTCGGCAAATGGTTTTGCGGCGGACAGCAGCAATAAAACCAAACCCACATGCAGCGGAGCGGCGATATTCCGCGCTGCAACAATTGCCAAGCTTGACAACTTCGACAGAATGCAGTACACCAACACCTTTACAAACTTAAAGGACAGCGGTCAAACAGAACAGGCGCTGTATGTTTACAGAGCGACGTCCTATCTGAAGGTCAACAATCAGGATACGGTGATCTCTGAGCCGATTTACTTTACTATTTATGATATAGCGTCTCGTTAAAGGAGGAATGCACAATTGAAAAAATATGATTCTCCTGAATTTGAATTGGTAAAGATTCAGCTCTTAAATCAGTTATGCGGCAGCGACCCGAACGATCCCGTTGAAGACAACGGCGAAGAACACAACTTTGACGATGGCTGGAATTGACGGAACAATCACAGGCACAGGCAGTGTTTGCGCTGCCTGTGCAAAAGGAGACAGGAATGTTATGAAAAAAATCATCAAATGTATTTCGTTAATGATCATTTCATCTTTGCTTTTAGTTACTTCCGTTGCCGGATTCAACGCTGTGACATTATATACCGACGGCGACTATACTTTTGCGGATGCCGACGCGGAAAGTGTTGCGTTGTATGGGTATAACGGAAGTTCCTCCGCCTTGGTAGTTCCGGCAAGCTGCAACGGCAGATATGTTTCATCTGTTTATAACTACGCTTTTGAAGATAACACAAGCATTACCGCCATTGATTTTTCACAGGCGTCAAGGTTTTTTGACTCAATAGGGATGAAGTCCTTCGTCAACTGCACAGGACTTTCCGGTACGCTTTCGCTGCCGGCAAGCATTACGTCCCTCGGACACGGCGCCTTTCAGGGATGCACAAATATAACGGAGCTGCAAATGAATGCCTGCGTTGCGCAGATTCCGTCACAGTGCTTCAATAAGTGCGCCAGTTTAAGAACTGTTATAACTTCGCCTTTTGTGGAATCGATTGACAACCTCGCGTTCGCGAATTGTCCGTATTTGCAGGACATCTATTTGTCAACTGCCGTCACTTACATCAGCGACACCGCTTTTTTAAATTCCAACAGAGTACGGTTTCAGGTTTTTTATGACAGCTATGCCCGTGTATACGCGCAGGAGCACGGTTTTTCGTATGTGCTTCGTGACGGCGTTAAGCTGAGTGATGTGAACGGCGACAATAACGTTAATATCAATGATGTGACGATGATACAGCGGCACCTTGCCGAGCTGGAAAGCGTTGAGGGAATCTACCTTTACGCAGCGGACGTTAACCGCGACGGCGCCGTTGATGTTGCCGATGCGACCGCTTTGCAGATGTATCTTGCCGGATACGATATGCCTGACCCGATCGGAGAGATACTGACGCAATAATACTTTTGTCAAAAAGGGCTTATGTTTTCCCCTTTTTACCTCTATTTCACCCCCGGAGTTTTTACTGCTCCGGGGGAACTTAAAAATTATAAAATTTTAGATAGGAGGAGATATTTAATGAAGAAGAAATTTTTATCGCTTGTTCTCTCACTTACGGTCGCGCTGACGGCTGCCTGTTCGCTTCACGCTTCTTTCAGCTCCGCGCAAGCTAATGATGCCGTCGGGCAGACGCAATTCGCGCAGAATACCATTCGCGGCGCGGCGGTGCTGCACTGCTTCAACTGGTCGTATAACGAAATCAAGAATAATCTGCCCGATATTGCTGCGGCAGGGTACACGGCGGTGCAAACCTCTCCTGTCCAAAAACCGAAAAGCTATAAATCGAGCTATACAAGCACAAGCGGTCAGTGGTGGAAGCTCTACCAGCCGTTGACGTTGAGTGTAGCCGACGGCGGAACGTGGCTCGGGACAAAATCCGAACTGAAAGCGTTGTGCTCGGAGGCGGACAAATATAACATTAAGGTGATCGTGGATATTGTCGCAAACCACATGGCAAACAACACCTCCGGCGGCGGTTATTCCCACCTGAGCGAAAACGTGGAAAGCAATCTGAAAAACTCCGCGTATTATCACAGCGAAACCTACGGAGTCAACGATAACAGCCGCTATGAGATGACCCACGGCCATCTCGGCATGCCCGATTTGAACACCGCCAACAGCTATGTGCAAAAGCGTGTGCTGGGGTTGTTGAAGGAATGTGTGGACTGCGGCGTTGACGGCTTCCGCTTTGACGCGGCAAAGCATATCGAGCTTCCCAGCGATGATTCAAGCACCAAGAGTGAGTTTTGGCCGTACGTGATCAACGGTATCAAGAGCTACAAAAGCGACGTGTTCTGCTACGGAGAAATTCTCAACACCGCCGCGACGAGTATGTCAAACTACACCAAGTATATTGATGTAACCGACAATAAAACAGGAAACAGCGCGCTTTCCGCCGCGAAAAACAGCAATGCGTCTTCACTGGCGGCAAGCAATTATCAAATGGGCGCAGGGGCTTCTTATTCTGTACTGTGGGCGGAATCGCATGATACCTATATGCACGACGAAACCTCGGGCGTTTCCAATTCCGTCATAGCAAAGGCGTGGGCGATTACGGGCGCGAGGGCTAAATCAACCTCTCTGTATTTCGCGCGCCCGAACAGCACGATGGGACTTGCAAGCTCTGATACAAGCTGGAAAAGCACAGCCGTGAGGGAGATCAACAAATTTAAGAACTACTTTATGGGACAGAGCGAATATCTTGCTTCAAGCGGTAAGACGGCATATATTGAACGCGGCACCACGGGCGTGTGCATCGCGAAGCTCGATGGCTCGGGCGACGTCAGCCTGACAGCCAACAAAATGGAGTCCGGCACATATAAGGATCAAATCTCGGGCAACACCTTTACCGTGTCGGGCGGAAAAATCAAGGGAACTGTCGGCTCCAAGGGCGTCGCTGTTGTCTATAACGCGCCTTCCGAACCGACGACGGTCCCCGCAACCGCAGCCCCGACAACAATCGCTCCCACAACCACTGTTCCCGCCACCACCGCTGCGCCGACCACGGTTGAGCCCGCT
>CADASG010000065.1 GCA_902790475.1 uncultured Ruminococcus sp.
TATCACATTCAAAAAAAGGAGAGCCGATGTTGCTCTCCTTTTTTATATTTTATGAAACTCTGTCGAGGTTATACCGCCAAGCCGTATGTATACACAACATGCCAGATTTGCTCCCTTGAAGCCCACGAACTCCGCATAAAATCTGTTTGTCGTACGTGCCACATGACGTTGAAAAATGGATAATCTTACGAGAAATGGAAGATTGTTTCATTTCTCAGTCAAACAATGTAGTATCACCCATAGGCTGGATGTTTGGTTATACCGTATCATGCACTTTTGTATATATTCGAATGATGATCATTTACGAACTCAAGTATTTTACGAACAGTATTTAACCCCATTTTGCTGACATCTCCGTTTTTTAAAAAAGCGTTGACATTACCGGGATTCAGATTAAGCGATTTATAGATACGGTAATTCGTGATGCCTTTCTCTTCCTGCAACTCAACAATCCTTTTCTGCATTAACGCTTTGATTTTATCTTCATTAGCTTTTGTATTTTTTCGATTCAAGTAGTTTTCGTAGATAGTAACATATTCGCTCAGTGATTCACCGAGTTGCTCATGCGGCACGCCGCTCAGCCGTTCACATTCTATGGCAACATAAGGAAACCTTTTGCATAACTGATTTTTCAAATTTTTCGGGACAAAGTTTGCAAGGTACAAACACAGTACATTCTTTAATCTTGCATTGCTTTCCGCAAGCCGGGCAAATTTGTATAATGACTTGCTGTTACAATCGGAAAGCTCGCAAAGTTGCTGTTGCAAATATCCCTTAAAAGTCAGCTCTCTCACATAAATCGCTCCTTATAATTTTCGTATCTCATCCGCAAATGGTTTTCATCATACTCATTCAGCATTCCGTAACAAACATCTTCAATCAATCTATCCATCAACTTCCAGTCCAAGTTTTCCGTTACTTCTTTCGTTTCAATATCTTCAAAATCCTTATCCCTGCTTGCGCACAACTTTGAAACCACCAAGTCTTCTGTTGAAACAGTATAGAACTTTACTTTCTTCGTCGCAATTTCAACAGGAACTAACCGCTCACGATAGTCGTCCGGAAAATTGGTGAGATACGCTTTTACATTCATATTGATATTATATGCTTCCAGCAAAGGCTGGATCTTTTCGCTTGAAGCGATAGAATCAATATCATGCGTGGAACGATAAATCTTATCCATCAAAACCAACGCGCTGCCGCCAACAATTACACAAGTATACAAATCATCAGTTGAATCAATCAAAGCCATATCACTGTCTAACTGTTTTAGTTTTTCAATAATTTCTTTCTTATTGGGTTTCATAGCATCACCATATATTATATTTTCAATAATAGTATTATTTATTTTATTATATTATATACTTATATTCTCGAATTGTCAAGGAAAAACAGCGACACAGAAGATTTTCTCTGCATCGCTGTTTTCTTATACCGCCAACGCGTATTGATATGTAATCCTCTCAACCTGTCCCCTCTCACACCACGAACTCCGCATAAAATCTGTTTGTCGTACGTGGCACATGACGTTTGGCATGGAAAAATCTGACGAAACAGGGAGATGTTGGTCATGCTTTGTCGTACAATGTTGGAATGCCGATTATGGGAGCAACATATACACTGTCTTCTCTTCTATACGCATAGGGAGAAATGTCGGTCGGTACCATTCCGATGTTGCTGATCCCCTCGGTGATGATTAAAACAAACCGACATTCATTCTTTACAGCTTACTCAATTCCTCCATCATGGCGCGGCGGTTTCTGTATTTGACACGCCATTCGTTTGCGATTTGCTGTGCAAGTTCCTTTCCGCCGTCGATTTTCTCCATGCGCTTCAGCAGCCGCACCCATTCCTGATAGGTGCTTCTGTTGCTTGCCTGCGTCGCCGCTCTGTTTAGGCTGTATCTGTATTTCGTCAAAATCTCCGATGCATATTTCGGCAGCAGCACGTCTTCATATCCCAATATCATCTGTAAATCCTTTTCTTTCAAAAGCTCCCATAACCTGTCATAGAGCTTTTCTTCGCAGTACATATCCGCTAACGCGAGAGAGAAATAGCATTGAAACACTTTCTCGCGTTCACACTGCCATTCTTCATCCGTATAATGACTTTTCAGCTCCCGATAGTATTCTTTTTCACCATCTGTAACCAACAGCCAAAGGTATTCCATATATTTTTCATCATTGCCGATCTGCTGATAGAGTCTCAACAGCTTATCACGGTATTGATTGACAAGCCCCCGATATTCACGATCGAGCTGAATACCCTCCTCATATACCTGAATGGCATCCTGAATTTGTCCGCGCAGTTCGTAATGTTTTGCCAGCCATTGGCGCGCCGAATCACTATCCCAATATTCCCGACACGTTTTTTCAATTATCGTAAAATCCGTTCCTGTTTCCGACATCAAATTGAGTTTGCGGAGAACCATATTTCCGTATTGGTACCTGTCATGTTTTACAGATTCAATTTCACTATCCAGCGTTTCAAACAGCTTCGGCAAATATCTCGGTTCGCGAAAAGCATGGAACAAAAAAGTCCTGATATATTCGTCCGGATACAGCCTGTGATTAATGCCGTTAAAAAGTCTTTCAAAAATGATATTCTTTTCTTCCGCTGTCGCGGTTTCAGCTATTTTGTACCAATACTCTGCCAGATGATCATACAGCAAATAGACATCCTCGTGTTCCGGATCGGTCCCCTGTGTTTCCTGCAAAATATAAAGCGATATTTCAAATGCGTCAAGCGCTCTTCCGTCTTTGATCAAGAGGTCGAGATCATAGACAATATCTAATAATTCATCAATCATCGCCTCTGCGTCACGGTACTCGACATAGCCGCTGTGGTTGGTATGAGAACGGATGATCGCATCAACAAATGCCTTGTAATCTTTGACAGAACGCTTCCGCTGATTCGGAAGCATCATCATAAATCGCTGACAGATCAGCTCGTTTTCCTTTAAGATATTTGCGAGAAAATCGCGCACATACTGTTCATCGGCACTGTTTACCATTTCGGTAATATCTTGATTTGCAGAATTATTCTTGACGGGAACCTCTTTCGTATCCTCCAACTCATACAACACCGCCGCCATATGCTTGCAGTAAAAACCATCCTCGGCGTAAGGGCAGGTACAAAACAGTTCTTCAATCTCGTTTCCGTCAAAAATGATTGCCACCTCGTAGTCCTCGGTTCCGTTTACGACGGCGGTAATCGTATCCCCATCACGGAATAAATCCTCCACCAAACCATCCGTGTAATACGCATATCCGCGATCCAGTATCTTCGATGTAAACATTTGCTTCCAGTTATTCATCTTGACCCTCATTCATATAATACGATATTTTTTCTCTCCTCTGCCAGCTTTACCATTTTTTCGGTATAACCGTTGAAGCTGAAAAAGACGAAATGTTCTTTTCTGGTCAGCTTTCTCCAGTCGACCTTTTTGATCTTTTCCAACAAATGATAATACACATCCACATCTATTGGGCTGCTTGTAAACTTGCATTCACCGAAAATGACGTTATCCGTATGCTCGTCAATGGCGACAATATCGATTTCCGTATCCGAACGATCCCACCATCTGCCGATTTTTGAGGGAACAAAATCCCATGTTTCTTTAGTCACCAAATCTGTCATATACTCTTTGCGGCATATATCCTCATATACAAATGCCGCATGATTCGGCACAAATCCCTCCCGGATTTTCTTCATGACAAAATCCGTGTTGTCCATTTCGATATAGGAACGGTACGGAAAGATAAACCGGAACCAAAACCGGATGTAGTTATCCTTGATCCGGTACAGCCCCATCTTGCTTTTTTCGGGCTTGCTTTCCGTTACGGGAACCTCGCGTTCCAGAATATCCAAATCGATCAGAACCCCAAGGTACTTTGGCAGATTCGTTTGCGCGACACTCAATGCCGCGGCGATCTCTCCGGGCTTCTCCTTTCCCGCCGCGATCGTTTTGATAATGGAGAAATAGCTTCCGACATCCTGCACCTCTTTCTCTAACAGGAAGTTCGGTTCCTCATACAAGTAGCTCTCCCGCGACAAAACGCAGTTTTCGACGGCTGTATAAATATCTGAGTACGGCTCAAACGACTCAATATATTTCGGCACACCGCCTGTAACGGCGTAAGACTCAATGAGTTGTCTTTCGTTCAAATCCCGAAAGAACCGGTGATAATAGCGAAACGCGATCTGCTTCATTTTGATCTGTCCGGTCCGTCTGCCATATAGGGGACTGTCATATGACAACGTTTGTGCATACATCATATGGACAAGCGAACCGCACAGGATCAGCATCACGTTTTTATCACTGAGCATGGTGTCCCAAATCTTTTGCAGTACCGAGATAAACGCGTGATTGGACTTTCCGATATACTGGAATTCATCGATTATGATCAGCTTTCGCGCATCCGGTCTGTCTTTGAAGATCAATTCAAACAGCGTCTGCCAGTCGTCGATATTGGTTTGACTGAGTAAAGGGTTATGAATATACCCGGCAACCGCATTTTTGAAAGCGTTTCTGTTTTCGGCTTCGCTTTCCTCCGTTGCCAGAAAAAACAGTGCTTCTTTGCCTTTGATAAATTCCTTGAGCAGCGCAGTTTTTCCGATTCTTCTCCGACCGTAAATGATTATCATCGAAGCTGCATTCTTTAGAAACTCCTTTTCCAAAAATTGTTTTTCGTTCTCTCTGTTGACAAATTCCCGCATCTCTTTTCACCTCGGTAAAAGCTTATAAGCGTATTATACCACAAAGTATAATAAAATCAAGTATAATTATTGAGAAAGACAAAAAATTCCGAAGATTCCTCGGGATTTAATTCTATAAGATGCTACACCGCCAACCCGTATGTATAAATTACTCTTTCCAAATGCTCCTCACATGTCCGATTATTCCTGAGGATTTCTGTCTGTCGTACGGGACAGATGACGTTTGGCATGGAAGAATCTGACGAGACAGGGAGATGTTGGTTAGGCTTTGTCGAACAATGTCGGGTTGCCAATTGCCTCATTTAGAAGTTTTCCCGCGAGCGAGGCGTTGATCAGGCGCAGCACCGATGATTCTGTGCGGTTATAGGATAGCGGATTGACATTGCCGTACCAGACGATTTGGTTGTCGATGACAGTGTAAGTTTGGCGGACTTTTTCTTGGAAAATGAAGCGTACGTTTTCCGGTTGGTCAAGTTCTTCTATCGGGGCAGTGATGATTGTCAGGTGGACACTTTCGGGGAGCAGTGGCAGGAAGCGCTTCAGGTAGCTCATTTTTATCGTCGGTGCGGAAATAACAACTTCTTTGACCGCGCTGTTGATATCGTCGGAATACTTATTGAAGAAGTTGCCGCTGTCATAGACAAGGCTTGTTTCCGCTTAATCGGAGCCGTTCATGACATAGCCAAGCTCCGCGTAACCGCGGATCCGCTTGTGGTACATCCTGTCGAGCATGGGGACGAAAATATCGGCGTAATCGTGGACTGTCGCCTCGGTTTTTCCCTCGTAATTACGGTGCAATCTGCCGACGTATTGCGCGAGCGTTCCTTTCCATGAGATCGGCATAGCGAGAAACAGTGTGTCGAGCCGCGGCTCGTCAAAACCCTCACCGACATACTTGCCCGTTGCGACAATCACCATGTTTTCCGCCCGCGGAACGGCTTTGATCGCTTCGAGCTTTTCGCGTTTTTCTTTCGCCTTGTCTTTGCCGCTGAGGAGAAACACGTTGCTGCATTTGGCTTCAATAGAGTTAAACAGAACCTCCGCGTGTTCCGTTCGCTCGGTCAGTACGATGCAATTTTTGCCATCTTGATACGCCCGAATAACATCGTTGATGATCCGGCGGTTGCGGGCTTCATCAGCGCAGAGTTTTGCGCAAATGTCCTGATATTTCAAGCCTGCTTCCGCGACGCGGAAATCGGTGAACTCCGGAATCACAAAATGGGAAAAATCCCTCTTGACCGACTGCGCGAGCGCGTCCACCTGATAGCGGATCGGACCGCACTGCATCGTGATGATCGGCTGGTGACCGTCCTGCCGTTTGGGTGTCGCGGTCAGACCGTAAACATATTTCGCGTTGACTTCACGCAGGATCTTCTCAAAGGTAAATGCGGAAACATGATGGCACTCGTCAACGATGACCATGCCGTAGTTTTTGACAAAATCCCTGACCTCGTCTCCGCTGACAACAGACTGCATGATCGCGATATCGACGATGTGATTGAGCGTGTTTTTCGTCGCGCCGAGCTGACCGATATGCGAGAGCTTTCGTTTTCTGCCGCGCGTCTTGGGCGGCTCGGGCAGTTCATCCTCAAAGGGCAAAAACTCCGAGAGGGATTTCTGCCACTGTTGCAATAGGGCAGAGGAGTGCACCAGAATCAAGGTGTTGACTTTTCGCGCGGCTATGAGATAGGAGGCGACAACAGTTTTGCCAAAGGCGGTTGTCGCGGATAAAATGCCGTTTTCATGCAGGAGCATTTCGTCAGCCGCCGCTTGCTGTTCCTCTCTGAGCTTTCCGTTAAAGTGAAGGCGGATCGGATCGCCGCTGTTACGCTTATCGTCAAATTGAATCGCGGAATTTGCCGACGTGATCAAATCCGTCAGGCTTTCCTTACAGCCGCGCGGAATGCAGAGATACTGCTCTGTTTCCTCCGATGTATCGATTACCCGAGGCTTGTTATACACGGGCAGGCGCATCGCCTGACTTTTGTAGAAATCCGGATTTTTGAATGCCGCCAGGCGTTTGATTTTGTTCAAGGCTTTTTGTGAGATTCCCGACTTTTCGATGTATAACAGATTCGCTTCCACGACATTAACAACAGCCGGAAAATCAAAAGCCGTCACCGGATGATCCGCTTTTCTCTCCCAAGGCTTTTCGTCCTCGGCTGCCAATTCACCCAACTCATTTTGAATATGCAGTGTGGCAAGATAACGGTCGACATCCAAAGGGGTTATCTTTTTTATTCGATAAAGATATTCCCATTGGTCTAAGTATGACTGAAAATTCTCGTCCATAAACTCGCTGTTGTGCCCTTTTCTCGCCTTGCCTTGCAGAGGAAGCGCGATCAGGTTGCCGAATCCGCCTTTCGGCATGGTATCCTGATTGGGAAACATTCTGTCATAGGAGTTGAGCTTGATCTCGTGGCGTTCCTCCATCGCTTTTGTCAGGATCGCGCTGCCGAGCTTTCGAGCGGTTGCAGCCGCAACAGGTTCATCAAAGAAAAACCAAACGTGAGCACCGTTGCCCGAGCGCGAACGCTCGACGGCTGCGGGAATGTCATACTGACGGCAAACGGTTCTGACTGCCGTGACGTCCTCCTGCCAGCTTTCCTCGTCAAAATCAATCGCGAGGAATCTTGTCGTTTCGTCCGGGAGCATCACATAGGTGCCGATGACGTCGCGGCAAAACGCGTCGTCGCCCTTCAGGTGATTGTATATCGCGCGGCTGTTCACAGCAATAAAACTCTTGTTGGGACAAGCCGCGCACTTGTACGCCTTCTTATCGCAAACGCCCTGCACCCACTCGTTGGCGCAGGCGGGGACATAGCCACTGTTACCGGTTTTTGTGTTGTAAAAGCGTTTGGCGTAGACATCCTCTCTGCCGATGAACAGGGACTTGAAAAGCGCGATCTTTTCGTCGGGCGAAGCGTATTTGTTGAACTCCGATATGGGCTTCACCGTATGGCTTTGCCAAATATCTATGTCACAAACAAACGGACAGCCGTGCTCGTCCTCGCAGAGCACAGCTGTCCTGTCGGTTGTAATATCGGTAACGGTTTTTATGAAACTGTATTCTTTTCCGTTGATAATAGCTGTTTTATTCATTGGGGTATTCCTAACTTTGTTCTCTAATTTTTGCAACCTAAAAAATTCAGCCGCGCCTGTTGATTATAGGCGCAGCTATGCTATGTTTGGCTATATTGTACTTGCAAATATCTTTCAACCTCGCTGACAAAGAATTCGGCTCTTTGATATTGTAACATGACATCTTCTTTTGAGATGATATAGAAATCATCGTAATCGCTGTCTTCTCTGATAACCTCCAAGTCATCAATTATCTTGGACATTTCCGTGCTGAATGTTCCGGTTTTGATGTAGCTTTGTCTGAATCGGGCGATGATTCCGGAATGCTTTTTGGAGTCAAAACCATCTAAAGCGAGCACAGCTCTCATCGCGGAAAAGATCGCATAATAAAGCCTGTTTGCCACAGATTTATAATCCCCGGCATCTAAAAGTATTCCGGCTGTATTCATTCTTTCGTGAGCAAGCTCTATTCGCCTTTTTGATAGCTCTATTTTGTATTCATGCTCCAATGCGGATACCCTCCTCATGTACATTTTGATAGAAAGGTAATACGTTCATATACTTATTGAAGGTTTCTGCGTCCTTGATCAGCGGAACAATCAAAAGATCATATTCCAGCCCCAATTCAGATGATTTTGAGGTTATTGACGATCTGTACTTCCACAGTTCCTCGGGAGCTATTCCACGCACCAAGATCATGATATCTACATCCGAATCAGATGTGTAATCGCCGCGCGCATAGGAGCCGTAGAGAATAACCGAATCAAGCTGCTCGCCGAAGGTCTCTTTCGCTGTCTTTGCGATCTCGGTCAGGATAATTTGCAATTCACTTTTTGAGCACATAGGAACACTCCTTTCACTTTGATAGTTTGATTATAACATACCCAAATTGTTTTGTCCATACGAGAACGGCTGCAACAATCAAAAATGCTGCAGCCGTTGCTTTATAGCGCAATTCCGTAAACGTATGTAACCCTCTCAATCTGCTCCCGGTTATCCCATTTTGAGCGGCTGTATTCTGTTTGCCGCACGGAACATATGACGTTAAAAGTTGGCAAATCTTACGAGAAAAGGAAGATTATGTTATTTATCAGTCAAACAATGTCGGATCACCCATAACGTTTTTCGTCAGCTTTAGTTGCTTTCTTTCTGTTCAATTCGATAATAGCATGAATGTTGTCAATTATAAAATGTTGGGCATTGAGGTTATACGAAATAGCTTCATACGTGCTTCCCTGTTGATTCACACGTTGCTCTGAGATAATACCGACACTCCTGCCGTTATCTGTCACGCGCTTTTTGGAT